>JBILEG010000389.1:0-3801 GCA_044352225.1 Pseudomonadales bacterium
GATTGGCGGCCCTATATCGGTCACTCCAGCACGCTGCAGGCAGACACTCGCTTGCCGCTCGCCCGGCTGAAGGAGATCGGAGCGGCGATGTGCTGCGTGCCCGATGGTTTCCCGCTGCAGCGGCAGGTCCAGAAGATCTACGAAGACCGTCGTCTCATGGCAACGGCAGCCACGCCGGTCAACTGGGGTTTCGCGGAACTGCTCGCCTACGCAACCCTTCTTGAGGAGGGCTACCCGGTGCGCCTCACTGGGCAGGACGTGGGCCGTGGCACCTTCTCGCACCGCCATGCAGTGCTCCACAGCCAGAAAGATGGCGGCACCTGGGTGCCACTCCAGAATCTCCGCGATGGGCAACCCCGGTTCCACATCTACGATTCGTTGCTCTCGGAACTGGCGGTGCTCGGCTTCGAATACGGCTACGCCACCACCAAGCCGAACGCCCTGATCATCTGGGAAGCCCAGTTCGGTGACTTCGCCAATGGCGCGCAGATCGTCATCGACCAGTTCCTCACCAGCGGAGAGATCAAGTGGGCGCGGCTCTGCGGCCTTACGTTGCTGTTGCCGCACGGTTATGAGGGGCAGGGGCCCGAGCACTCCTCGGCCCGGCTCGAGCGTTTCCTGCAGTTGTGCGCAGAGCACAACATCCAGGTGTGCGTTCCCACCACACCCGCGCAGATCTATCACCTGTTGCGCCGGCAGGTGGTGCGGCCGCTGCGCAAGCCGCTCATCGCCTTCACGCCGAAGAGCCTGCTGCGTCACAAGGATGCGGTCTCCAGTCTCGAGGAACTCGCGAATGGTGGCTTCCGTCATGTGATCGGTGAGGTTGATCCGCAGGACGCCGATCGCGTAACGCGCGTGGTCATCTGCAGCGGCAAGGTCTATTACGAGTTGCGCGACATGCGCAACGAGCGTGGCCTCGATCATGTGGCCATCCTGCGGCTCGAACAGGTCTATCCGTTCCCGCAGCAGGAACTGCAGGACATGATCGCGCCCTACCGCAACCTCCTCGAGGTCACCTGGTGCCAGGAGGAGCCGCAGAACCAGGGTGTGTGGTTCTCCAGCCAGCACCGCATGCGCCAGGTCGTGCGCAACCACAACCGTGATCTTTATCTCGAATATGCGGGCCGCGAATCCTCTGCCGCACCGGCGGCGGGGTACAACGCCCTGCACCTTGCACAGCAGGAAAAATTGCTGCGCGATGCGCTGGGTATCGGCGAGCCACGCTGGCCGAATGCCTGAACGAAGGAACGCTTCCGAGGACACAGAATGAGCATCGATATCAAGGCTCCGCAGTTTCCCGAGTCCATTGCAGAGGGCTCTGTCGCGACATGGCACCGCCGCCCCGGCGAGGCCTGCAAGCGTGACGAAGTACTCGTGGACATCGAAACCGACAAGGTAGTGATGGAAGTGGTGGCGCCCGACGACGGCACGCTCGCCGAGATCATCGCCGACACCGGTGCCACCGTGCAGAGCCAGCAACTGATCGGGCGCTTTGTCGTTGGCGCAGTGGTGGCGCCCGAGGCTGGCGTCACGACCGCGGCGCCGGCCGCGGACCCGGGCGCGGACGCACCGCTCAGCCCTGCGGCCCGCCAACTGGCAGCCGAGCACGGTGTGGACCCCACGTCCGTGAAGGGCAGCGGCAAAGGCGGCCGCGTCACCAAGGAAGACGTGGTGTCGCACGTGGCCCGCGCTGCGGTTGCAACGCCCGCAGCAACGGCTGCAGTGGACGCTCCGCGCGCAGCAACCATGCCGTCCACCCCTGCGGCCGCACTGGCCGCCCGGCCAACCGGTGACAGGCCGGAACGCCGCGTACCCATGACACGTCTGCGCGCGCGTGTCGCCGAGCGCCTGCTCGACGCTTCACGCAACACCGCCATGCTCACCACCTTCAACGAGGTGAACATGCAGCCGGTGATGGATCTCCGCGCCAAGTTCAAGGACTCCTTCGAGAAACGCCACAACGGCACCCGGCTGGGCTTCATGGGCTTCTTCGTGCGCGCGAGCGTGGAAGCGCTGAAGCGTTACCCGGTGGTGAACGCCTCCATCGATGGCAATGACGTGGTCTACCACGGTTACCAGGATATCGGCGTCGCCGTCTCCAGCGATCGCGGCCTCGTGGTGCCGGTTCTGCGCGATGCGGACACCATGAGCATCGCCGACGTGGAGCAGAAAATCCGCGAGTTCGGCATCAAGGCGAAGGACGGCAAACTCGGTATCGAAGACATGCTGGGCGGCACCTTCACCATCACCAACGGTGGCGTGTTCGGTTCGCTGATGTCCACGCCCATCCTGAACCCGCCGCAGACGGGCATCCTGGGCATGCACAAGATCCAGGAGCGTCCGGTCGTGGAGAACGGGCAGATCGTGATCCGCCCCATGATGTACCTTGCGCTCTCCTACGATCACCGTCTGATCGATGGCAAGGACGCGGTGCAGTTCCTGGTCGCGGTGAAGGACATGATCGAAGATCCTGCCCGCATCCTGCTGGACGTCTGAGGCCTGTCAGAGGAGTACACAGAAATGGCACAGCAATTCGACGTGGTGGTGATCGGCGCCGGCCCAGGCGGCTACGTGGCGGCGATCCGCTGCGCGCAACTCGGGCTGAAGACGGCCTGCATCGAGAAATGGCAGGACGACAAGGGCAAAGCCGTGTACGGCGGCACCTGCCTGAACGTGGGCTGCATCCCCTCCAAGGCACTGCTCGACAGTTCCCACCGCTATCACGACGCGGCGCACGGCCTGGCGGTACACGGCATTACCACGGGCGCGGTGTCGATGGACATCGAGGCCATGATGGGGCGCAAGCGCCAGATCGTCTCGCAGCTCACCGGCGGCATCGCAGGGCTCTTCAAGGCTAATGGTGTCACGGCGCTCACCGGCACCGGACGGCTGTTGGCCGGGCGCAAGGTCGAGTTCACGCCGCCCGGCGGCGCGGCGGAAGTGATCGAGGCCGGCAGCGTGATCCTCGCCACGGGCTCGACGCCTATCGAGATCCCGCCCGCGAAGTTCGACGGCGAACGCATCGTCGATTCCACCGGGGCGTTGGAGTTCTCCGAAGTACCCAAGCGTCTCGGCGTGGTGGGCGCGGGTGTCATCGGTCTGGAACTGGGTAGCGTCTGGGCCCGTCTGGGCTCCGAGGTCGTGGTCATAGAGGCCCTGCCGGAATTCCTGATGATGGTCGACCAGCAGGTCTCGAAGGAGGCCTACAAGCTCTTCACGAAGCAGCAAGGGCTCGATATCCGTCTGAACGCCCGCGTCACAGGCACCAGCGTGGCTGACGGGAGCGTGAAGGTCACGTATCTCGAGGGCGAGGCAGAGAAGCACGAGAGCTTCGACCGCCTGATCGTCGCGGTGGGCCGGCGCCCTGTCACCAAGGGTCTTCTCGCGGCAGATTCAGGCGTGAATCTGGACGAGCGTGGCTTCGTACACGTCAACGACTTCTGCCAGACCGACATGCCGGGCGTCTTTGCCGTGGGCGATATCGTCCGCGGGCCCATGCTCGCCCACAAGGCGATGGAAGAGGGCGTGATGGTCGCCGAGCGCATCGCCGGACGGAAGACGCAACTCAATTACGATTGCATCCCTTCGATCATCTACACGCATCCCGAGATCGCGTGGGTGGGCCTGAACGAACAGCAACTCAAGGCAGCCGGCACGCCCTATACCGCGGGGGTCTTCCCCTTCGTGGCGAGCGGTCGCGCCATGGCGGCAAACGATACGGCGGGCTTGGTCAAGATCCTCCGCCACGAAGAGACCGACCGCATCCTCGGTTGCCACATCATCGGGCCGAGCGCGGCTGAT
>JBILEG010000047.1:0-12902 GCA_044352225.1 Pseudomonadales bacterium
AGATCCTCGAGCGCACGCAGCCCTACGACTTCGAGAAAATGATCCGCGTGCGTGATGTCATGCAGGAGTGGAACGCCAACTGGAAGACCTCGCACGAGGCCTTCATCGAGGGCTACCACGTGCAGGCCACACACCCGCAACTGGTGCCTGCGGTGGATGCCTACCACGCGCAGACGGATCTCTTTGCCAACGGTCACGCGCTCAGCATCTACCAGTTCATGAGCCCCGCACCGCAGTACGTGGCGCGCAAGGGCGGAAAACTGGAGCTCGCCGAGGAACACCGCATCTTCCTGCGGGAAGCCGGTGTACCAGAGGCGAAATGGCCCAAGAACCCCAAAGACGTTCCGCAGGCGGTCATCAAGGCGAAGCTCGCCCGCAAGGACTACGCCATCGACTACTCGCGCTTCAGCGAAGGCCAACTGGTAGACGACTGGGGCGTCGGACTCTTCCCCAGCACCGAGGCCTTCATGCATCCGGAGGGCGTTTTCATCCAGAACTGGATGCCGCACCCGCGAGACCCCGAGAAGTGCATCTACCAGGCGCAGGTATACGCCGTGCCCGGCATCGGCGAGCTGCCGTCCTTCATGGCAGTGGAGGACGCCGACCTCAGCGGGAAGACCGTGCTGCCACGCACGCGCCTCGACAGCAACGACATGGAAAACCTCGGCCCCGTGATCCGCCAGGACCGCGAACTCGTGCCCCGTGTGCAAGACGGCCTGCACTCGAAAGGCTTCAAGGGCGGCGTTTACAGCGAGCAGGAAATCCGCATCCGGCACTTCTTCGACGAGTACTACAGGCACATGCACCTGCTGAAGTGAGTGCACTGCGAGAGGCCTGCTCCGCGTGTTGACAAGGCACTGCGATTGGCACAAGGTTCCCCGGCGAAACAGGCTCGCCAGAACAACAAAAATCCGGAGACGGGTCTCCTGCTTGAAGGGTTTTGCCGATGTTTACGCTGTATTCCTACAACGGTCGTGACGCCAAGGCACTCCGGCGCCAGTACGCCGAAGTCATCCGCAAGGAGTTCTACGAGGGCGAGTTGCTGCTCGACGCCTCGGACAATTTCGACGTCTCGATAGAGAAAGCCATCGGCCACCCGATATCGCTGGTGCGGGTGGTCACGCGCTCGGGCATTTCCTTCAGGCGTTCGTGGGCCCACATCCGCTCGAACCAGATCGGCGTGCGGGTGATCTGGTTCGTTCGCCGGGGCCGGCTAGAGGTAGTACGATCGCAGAAGTCCTACGAGGTGCTTCCCAACGAGTGGTGCATCCTCGACTCGAGCATGCCCTTCTTCGCGCACGCCAGCCCCGAGGAGAACAGCAGCTTCGACGCCATTCAGGCCATCGTCCCCGCGCATGTGTTCCTCTCGCACCTGCCGGGCATCACGGAACTCAACCGCGCATTCCCCATCGCGGTGGGCGGCCAGAAAACCATCGCCAGATACCTCGATCTGCTCTTCGGCGAGGGCGAGCGCCTCAGCCGTAGCGCCGCCGAGCCGCTGGCCACCTCGTTCCTCAAAGTCATCTCCGACAGCTTGAGCAACCTGGTGGCAGAACTGCCACGGCGCAAGCGCCTGATCGACCAGCGCTTCGAGGACATCGAGGCCTATGTCGCGAAGAACCTGACCGACCCCGACCTCAACTACATCGAAGTGGCCGCCAAGTGCGGCATATCAGCGCGCTACTTCTGCCATGTGCTCAAGGAGCACGGTACCTCTTTCTCCGAGCTTCTCTGGAGTCAGCGCCTCCGGCAGGCGCGCAGCTGGCTCGAGTCCGGGGAATACCAGGATCACCCGATCTACCAGATCGCCTTCATGGCCGGATTCAAGAGCGCCGCCCATTTCAGCCGGATGTTCAAGGAGTTCCACGGCTGCTCTCCGCGGGAGTTCCGCGCAACACGCGATACACACGCAGATGTCGACGAGGGCCCTGCACTGGATGCGGCAGAGGCCCCGATGCCCCCGCGCGCGCGAACAGGCGCGGCCTGAAGAAACGCTCTTGTCGGCCTAGCGCGGCGCCATGCGGATCGCGCCATCGAGCCGGATGGTCTCGCCGTTCAGCATCGGGTTCTCCACGATATGGCTCGCCAGCAGCGCGAATTCGTGCGGCCGGCCCAAACGCGGCGGATGGGGCACCGAGCGCCCCAGTGAATCGAGCACATCCTGCGGCAGACGCATCAGCAAGGGCGTGTCGAATACTCCGGGAGCAATGGTGCACACGCGGATCGCACGCGCGGCCAGATCGCGGGCCGCCACCAGCGTCATGCCCACAACGCCGGCTTTGGACGAGGCATACGGCATCTGCCCGATCTGTCCTTCCCACGCAGCCACCGAAGCGGTCATCACGACGACGCCGCGATCGCCATCCTTCGGTTCGTTGCGCGCCATCGCGGCGGCGGCCAGGCGCAGCACGTTGAAGCTGCCGATCAGGTTGGTGCGGATAACGCCCTCGTAGGCCTCGAGCGAACCAGGGTTGCCGTCGCGATCGAGAATGCGCAGCGTGTGTCCGCGCGCGGCGCAGTGCACTACTGCGCGCAAGGGCCCCCACTCCACCGCCTCATCGATGGCGGCCTGCATCTGCTCGGGGTGGGTGACATCCGCGGCGGCGAAGCGCAGCGTTCCGCCGGAGGCTTGCGCGATGGCCTCGCCCTGCGACGTCGGCAGATCGACGATCACGACCCGGGCACCGAGTTTCACGAGACGCTCCGCGGTGGCGCGCCCCAGACCGGATGCACCACCCGTGACCAAGGCCGTGATGCCCTCAATCTCCATGCTCAAACCCTCTCGATGATGGTGGCGTTGGCCATGCCGCCGCCTTCGCACATGGTTTGCAGGCCGTAACGGCCACCGGTGTCCTCGAGGCCGCAGAGCAGCGTCGTCATCAATCGCGTGCCGGACGCACCGAGCGGATGGCCGAGTGCGATCGCACCACCGCGCGGATTGAGCCGCGCAGGATCCACGTCGTTCTCGCGCAGCCACGCCAGCGGCACGCTGGCAAAGGCCTCGTTCACCTCGAACTGGTCGATGTCCTGCAGGCGCAAACCCGCCTTGCGGAGCACCCGCCGCGTGGCGGGAATGGGCGCGGTGAGCATCAGCAGCAGATCGTCCCCCACCACATCGAAGCCCGCGAAACGTGCACGGGGACGAAGCCCCAATCGCGCCGCCATGCGCTCACTGGCCAGCAGCATGGCCGAGGCACCATCGCCGAGTTGCGAGGAGTTGCCCGCCGTGATGCCCCAGCGCAACTCGGGGAAGCGCTCGCTCAGTTCGGGTGTGGGGAACGAGGGTTTGAGTTCGGCGAGTGCGGCAACCGAGGTGCCGGGCCGGATGGTCTCGTCACGGCTGACGCATTGGCCATCCCACTCCACCGGGATGATCTCCCGCGCGAAGCGCCCGTCGGCGGCGCAGGCCGCAGCGCGCTGGTGCGACTGCGCGGAGTAGGCGTCCATCTCCTCGCGCGTGATGCCCCACTTCGCGGCGATCAGTTCCGCAGACACGCCCTGCGACACCAGCCCCGGCGCGTGCCGGCTCTGCAGCGTGGGGCCATACATGTCCTTGCCCATGCGTGCCGATCCGAGCGGCACCTGGCTCATCGATTCGATGCCGCCGGCGATCACGAGGTCGTAGGCGCCCGCGGCGATGCCTTGCGCCGCGAAATGCACGGCCTGCTGGCTCGAACCGCATTTGCGCTCCACCGTGCTGGCAGGCACGTGCGAGGGAAAACCCGCCGCGAGCAGCGCCATGCGGCCCGGGTTGTTCGACTGCTCGCCCACCTGGCCCACGCAGCCGATCAGCACATCGTCGATCTCGCCGGGATCGATGCCATTGCGCGCCACCAGCGCTTTCAGCGTGAGTGCGAGCAATTCCACCGGATGCAGCGCAGAGAAGGCACCGCCGGCCTTGCCGCGTGCAATGGGCGTACGGATCGTGTCGATGATGAAGGGCGTGTGCATGGGCATGCCTCAAAGTGCGCGGGCAATGAGCAGTTTCATGATCTCGCTCGTGCCGCCATAGATGCGGTAGGCACGCGCGTCCTTGTAGAGATTGGCGATGGGGTACTCGCTCATGTAGCCGTAGCCGCCATGCAACTGCAGGCAGGCGTCGATGATGCGACCCTGCGCCTCCGTGACCCAGAGCTTCGCCATCGAGGCAGTGGCATGGTCGAGCTCCTCACGGAGCAGCCTCTCGGTGCAGTGATCGAGGAACACTTTCGCGACCGTGGCCTGGGTGAGGCAATCGGCCAGCGTGAACTGGCTGTTCTGGAAATCGGACAGCGCCTTGCCGAAGAGCTTGCGCTCGCGGACGTAGGAAACAGTGGTCTCCATCGCCGACTCGATCATCGCCATGGCCTGCCAGGCGATCACCAGTCGCTCCTGCGGGAGTTTCTTCATCAACATGGCGAAGCCCTCGCCCTCGCCTCCCAGACGGTTCGCGGCGGGCACGCGCAGATCGCTGAAAAAGAGCTCGACCGTGTCGCGGCCTTCCTGACCGAGTTTGTCGAGCAGCCGCCCGCGCGCGAAGCCGGGCCAGTCAGCCTCGACGATGAAGAGCGATATGCCCTTGGCGCCTGCAGCAGGATCGGTCTTCGCCGCGACGATCACCACTGACGCCAGCAGCCCGTTCGAGATGAAGATCTTCTGGCCGTTCAGCACGTAGTCATCGCCATCGCGATGCGCGGTGGTGCGCATACCCTGGAGATCGGAGCCTGCCGCGGGTTCGGACATCGCGATGGCGAACACCGTCTCGCCGCTGCAACCACCCGGCAGGTACTTGCGCTTCTGCTCCTCGGTGCCGAAATCGACGAGATAGGGCAAGACCACGGAATTGTGCAAGGGAATGGCGAACCCCAGCGCATCGCGGCGCCCGAGTTCCGTGATCAGCGCGGCATCGAAGCGGAAATCGGCACCTGCGCCGCCATAGGCTTCGGGCACGGTGACGCCGAGCAGGCCCGCGCGGCCCGCCTCACGCCACAACGAGGCCGGCACGGCACCTGCGGCGCGCCAGGCATCGGTTTCGGCACGGCTCGCGTGACGGTCCAGGAAGCGCCCTGCGGCATCGGCGAAGAGGCGCACCTCTTCTGTAGCCATGAACGCGGGCGGTGGTATGCGTGGCATCGTCGGTTTTCCGTGTGGCGCAGATTGTCGGGAATGCTCAGAAGAGCACGTTGCGGTTCAGCAGGCGCAGCGGATCGAGCGCATCACGCACGCGCAGCATCATCTCCATTTCACCGGCGTGCTTGTGCGCAGGCAGGAACACTCGCTTGTGCCTGCCAATGCCATGCTCTGCCGTGATGGCGCCGTCGTAGTCGCGCAGCACCTCGAACACCACCGCCTCGACCTCCGTCTCGAGCACGGCGGTATCGGGGCCGACATGGGCGGCGATGTGGATGTTGTTGTCGCCCAGATGGCCGAAGGTGGCGGTGCGCACGGCGCCGAAGCGCTGCGCGAGCGCCTCCCGGACGCGCGGCAGGAAAGGCTCGATGTCGGCGATGCCCAGACTGATGTCGAAGGACACGAAGGGGCTCATCGCCCGCACGATCACCTCCGCGGCCTCCCGTACACGCCACAACTCCGCCACCTGTTTGCCGCTCTCGGCGAGCACCGCATCCGCGAGCAGGCCGTCTTCTCCCGCAGCCACGAGCAATTCCTCGAACTGCAGCCGATCGCTCTGCGGGTGATATCCCATCGATTCGATGAGCACGCAGGGCCCGGCGCCGGGCGCGAACGGCCGCCGGCCCGTGTCACTGGCCGCCACAAGTTCGTAGTAATCGGGCCACATCACCTCGAAGGCCGAGAGCGTGGGCAAGCGGCGGGCGCGGGCGAGCAGTTCCATCAACCCCGCGTGGTGGTGCACCGACACGAAGGCCACGTCCTGACTCATGGGTTGCGGCACCAGCCGCAGCACCGCGCGCGTGACGATGCCGAGCGTGCCCTCGGACCCGCACAGCATGTCCTTCAGGGCATAGCCCATGTTGTTCTTGACGAGGCGGTTCATCGCCGAGACCACGGTGCCATCGGCCAGCACGGCCTCCACGCCGAGGAGGTTCTGCCGCGTCATGCCCCAGCGGAGGACGCGGTTGCCGCCGGCATTGGTGGCGATGGTGCCGCCGATGCTGGCGCTTCCCTTGGACCCGAGATCCACCGGATAAAAAAGCCCCTGCGCGGCAGCGGCCTGTTGCAGGGCTTCCACGCTCAGGCCTGCCTGCACCACCGCGAGGGGCCCTTCCGGGCAGATCTCCTCGATGGCGCGCATCCGCTCGAGGGACACCACGATCTCGTCCTCATCCGTGTAGGCCCCCCCGGACACACCGGTCCTGCCGCCGTGCGACACCACAGCTTGCCGGTGCGACGAGCACAGCCGCATGACAGCGGCGAGTTCTGCGGTGTTCGCGGGACGCACGATCAGGGAGCCGCGAGGCGGCACGTTGCGGAAAGGATCACAGGACCGGGAGTCGACGTCGGCACCGGCGAGAAGGCCGGCATCACCGACGATGGCGCGCAGCGCCTGTTCCAGCCTTGCGCTCACGTCCCGATGCTCCGGGGTGTGGCTCTGCTCACGGCGCCGGAGTGGTCAGCCTGGAGGTCTGGATCAGCTCGATCGAGTAACCGTCCGGATCGCGGATGAAAGCAAGCGCCGGGGCGCCGGGCAGCAAACTCTTGGGGCCTGTGACGATGGGAACGCCCTGCGCCGCAAGTTGCGCGCAAAAGCCGTGGAGATCGGGAATGCCGATGGCAACGTGCCCGTAGCCGCTGCCATGGCTGTAGCCCTCCTGGTTCGCCGGGTGGTCCCAGTTCCAGGTGAGTTCGATCGCGGGCGCGGCGTAGTCCCCGGCAAAACTGATGAACACGATGCTGAACCGGCCTGCCTCGACATCGACGCGGCTGAGGACGCGCATCCCAAGCGTGCCGCAATAGAACGCCAGGGAACGTTCGAGGTCCGCGACCCTGATCATGCTGTGCAGGATGCGCGGCGCGGTGGCCTCGGTTCCCCAGATCCAGTATTCGTCGCTCACGCCGGGCCTCCGGTTGCGGGTTCAGGGGTGTGCAGAGGCGAGCGCTGCCCGCGAGTCGCCAGCGGCGCACGGCACTATCGAAGGGAGTCTACGCGCGAGCCCCGGCCGACTATCAGTCCGTGGATGAACAGGTTCTGCTCCGGCGCTGCACAGCCCGCGAAGGCGCCTCGCCAAGCCCGGACGGCGGGCGCGATACTCCTGCGCCGCGCCCCCGAGAGCGCTCGCGGAGCTCCACCCATGGATTTCAGCATCGACCCGGCAGATCAGGCCTTCCGTCGGGAGGTGCGGGCTTTCATCGAGGCGGAATTGCCCGCCGATATCGCGCGGCGCGGGCAGCACGACTATCACAGCCCGCGCGAGGACGTGCGCCGTTGGATGCGGATCCTGAACCACCGGGCGTGGGGAGCTCCGCACTGGCCGGTCGCGTTCGGCGGCACCGGCTGGACACCGCTGCAACGCCACATCTTCCAGGACGAACTGCGTCGCGCGCGAGCCCCGGTGCTCGACCGCTGTGCACTCGACCTTCTGGGGCCGGTGCTCTGCACTTACGGTTCCCCTGAGCAGCAGGCGCGCTTCCTGCCGCCGATTCTGGCCGGTGATGAATGGTGGTGCCAGGGCTTCTCTGAACCGGAGGCGGGCTCGGACCTCGCGTCATTGCGCACGCGCGCCGAGCGCGATGGGGACCACTTCGTGGTGAACGGCCACAAGATCTGGACCACGGAAGCCCACTACGCGGACTGGATTTTTGCTCTGGTCCGCACCAACCCGGAGGCCAAACCGCAGCAGGGCATCTCCTTCCTGCTGATCGATATGCGATCGCCCGGCGTCATCTGCCGCCCGGTGTGGACGCTGGACGAGGGGCACACGCTGAACGAGGTGCTGTTCGAGGACGTCCGCGTACCTGTCGCCAATCTGGTCGGCGAGGCCGGCGCCGGATGGGGTTACGCCAAGTTCCTGCTGACGCACGAGCGCACGACCTCAGCGGTGGTCTCTCACACCAAACGCGATCTCTGGCAGGTGCGGCACCTGGCCGGCCGCCAACACGGCGCGGGCGGCCCGCTCCTCGATGAGCCGCTGTTCGCCAGCAAGCTCGCGCGGCTCGAGGCGGACGTCATGGCCCTTGAATGGGCCGTGATGCGCGTGCTGCACGCCAACGCGACGGACACGCGGGCCAATGCCGTTGCCTCGGTGCTGAAGCTGCGCGGTTCCGAACTGAGCGAACGCGCAGCGCTGCTGGCAGCGGAGGCGCTGGGCGAGCACGGACTCGCCGTGTGCCCGGACCCGGAGGCGGCGTACCGGCTGCACGCGGGATATGGAGCGCCAGCTCTGGACGACGACGAAGCCATCGGTGTGAGCGCAAAAGCGATGTTCCGGCGCGCGACGACGATCTACGGCGGCGCAAGCGAAGTGCAGCGCTCGATCATCGCGAAATCCATCCTGGGTCTCTGAGGCAGCGATGGACTTCACACTGAACCTCGAGCAACAGGCACTGGCCGACACCGCAGCACGCTGGTGCGCGAAGGAGTACCACCCTGCCGCGCGCAAGGAGCGGCTGCAGGAGGGCCACGGCAGCATCGGCCCGCACTGGGGCGCGATGGCCGAGATGGGCTGGCACGGCGCCAGCGTCCCGGAAGCGGACGGTGGCTTCGGCGGCGGCATCGTCGAGACGGCGATCCTCATGGAAGCCTTCGGGCGAGCGCTGCTCGTGGAGCCTTTCCTGTCCAGTTCGGTGATGGCGCTCCAAACGCTGGCGGCGCTGCCGGCGGGAGAGGTCCGTGATGCACTGATCGCGCGCAGTATCGCGGGCGAATGCGTGCTCTCACTCGCGCACGCTGCGGGCACCGAAGGCGGCGTGAATGGTATCCGCGGGGAGGCGAGCAAGCGGCCTGAAAGCTGGACGCTCAGCGGAAGCACTTTGCTGACACCCGGCGCACCACTCGCGACGCACATCCTGTTTGCGGCGCACAGGCCGGAGGGCCCCGCACTCTTCCTCGCCGACGCCGCATCCGTGGCATCGATGGCTCGTCCCTACCGAACGCTGGACAATCATCAGGTCGCGGACTTCATCCTCGCCGACGCACCCGTGACGGCACTGGAAACCGACAGTACGCGCGCCGCCTTCGCGCTCGAGCACGCCATGGCCCATTCGCTCATCGCGCAGTGCGCAGAGGCCGTGGGCGCAATGGACGCTGCCATCGCGCTCACCACCGACTACGTGCGCACACGCCGTCAATTCGGCCAGACCCTGAACAGTTTCCAGGCAGTGCAGCATCGTCTGGCCGACATGCTGGTGGAGGCGGAACTCTCGCGCTCGATCCTCTATGGCGGCATGGCGGCTCTCGCACACGCGGGAGACACACGCACGCGCGCGCTCTCGGCCATGAAGTCCGTCGTCGCGAGCGCTGCGCTCTTCGTGGGCCGCCAGGCGGTGCAACTGCACGGCGCGATCGGGGTAACGGAGGACTGCTTCGTGAGCCACCTCTACCGCCGCCTCTTCGTGATCGCAGGGCAATTCGGGAACGAATCCTTCCACCTTGCGCGCATGACACGCATACCGCCGGATGATGCGGACGCACCGCGCCTCGGTACCGCCACCCGACAGACAGCCAGGAGCACACCGTGAGCGAACCCTTGCTGCTCGAGATACGCGATGGCGGCGCGCACGTCACCTTCAACCGCCCCGAGGTGCGCAACGCGATCACCCGCGCCATGCTCGCCGACCTCGCGGATTTCCTGGCAACGATCGAGGGCGACGCGCGCGTGCGGTATCTGGTGTTCCGCGGTACTGGCGATCACTTCGCCGCAGGCGGTGATGTCGCGGGTTTCCGGGAGACCCTCGCACAGGCGCCAGAGGAGCGCCGGCGTGCCTACGAACGGCGCCTGATGGCAAACGCCGATCCCTTCCTGCTGTTGAGCCGGGTGAGCGTTCCGGTCATCACCGTCACGCGCGGCGCGGTGGCCGGTGCGGGCCTGCTCTTCGCGCTGGCAGCGGACATCTGCGTGGCGGCCGACGACAGTTTCTTCGTGTTCTCGCATGCCCGGCTGGGGTTACCGCTCGATCTGGGGCTCAGCTGGTACCTGCCACGGGTCGTGGGCTGGCGCCAGGCGAAATCCCTCACGCTGCTGTCGGCACGGCTCGACGCCTCGAAGGCGCTGGAGCTTGGGGTCGTGAGCGAGGTACTGCCCGCTGCCGAGATCGACGCACGGCTCGAGACCTTGCAGAAGACTTTCGTCGAAGGCGCACGCGAGGCCTTCAGGCTGAGCAAGCGGCTGCTGGACGCGAGCCTGGACGCAACGCTTCCCGAGCAACTCGAGCGGGAGGCCCGCGCCGTGGGCGAGGCCGTTGCACATCCGGACTTCGTCGAGGGCGTGAGCGCCTTCCTGGAGAACCGCCGTCCGCGTTTCGGGATATAAAAAAAGGGCGCGCAATGACGGGCACTGCGCGCCCTTGCGGCCCTTGCGGGATCAGTAGCTCATGCGCACTTCCACGCCGTACATGCGTGGCATGCCGGGAATCGCGGCATTCAGCCCCAGCACCGAACCGAGCGCCAGACCACCTGTGTAGTAGGTCTTGTCGAAGGCGTTGGTGATGAAGGCGCTCGCGCCGAACTTCGAACCGTTGATGCCATCCCAATCGAGGCGGAAGTTCGCCAAATCGTAGTCCGGCAATTCCGACCCCGGATTGGTCGTGTTGTTCAGACTCGAGTAATAGAACTTCGACTGCGTGTAGAGATCCGCCCGGAAGCTCAGTTCACCCAGAGCGGGATCGATCGGGAACCCGATCTCGGCGTACAGCGAGCCGCTCCACTCGGGCGTGTCGGGGAAAGGACCGAATGCCGTGGTCACGCCGAACAGCGTCACGTCGTTCTTGGTGAATTCGGCGTCGGTGTAAACGACGTTGAACCCGACCGTGAAAAACTCCGAGGGTCGCATCTGGCCACCGAGCTCGAAGCCCTGGATCTCGGTCTTGGGTACGTTGGCGGTGAGCGCCGTGGGCCCGAAGAGCGGCAGGTTCACGTAGACCACGCGCTGGATGTCGTCGACCCACTGCTTGTACACGGCGAGGTTCAGCTGGACCGGTACCTCGCCCATCAGGCCGTTGTACTTGATGCCTGCTTCCACGTCCTTGGTCTTCTCGGGCAGGAACTCGGCGCCACCCACATCGATGGTGCCCGGGAAGAGTTGCGAGTTGGTGTTGAAGCCGCCCGAACGCCAGCTGCCGCGCTGGACCAGATACAGGAACACATCATCCGTGGCCTGGTATTCCAGGCCTACGTTCCAGCTCGGCTCGTCGAACTTCGCATCAAGGCCCTCCGGGCTGATGCCCAGCTGATAGAAGAGGCTGCGCGGCAGGTGCTTCGCTTCGACCTCTTCCTTCGTGTAGCGGTAACCGGCGGTGAGCTTCAGGCCGTCTGCGCCCGTCATCTCGCCGAGGTCGTAGCTCACGTGGCCGAAGATGCCCCAGTTCTCGCTCTTCTGGATGTTGTCCTTGTCAGCGCGCGGGACGTCGGGAACGATGGGACGAAGGTCGAAGAAGGCAGTCGGAATGTAAAACGTCTTTTCCTCGTGGCCGTAGTAGATGCCGACGAGGTACTCGATGTCGCCGTCATTCGCCGTACCCTGGAGCTGGAGTTCCTCGGAGTATTGCTCGTTGCCGAAGACGGTGCGCTCGTTGCTGTCGTAGAGGCCGTTCGCGTAGATCGCGTAGGGGGTGCCGTCCACGTCGGTGGAGTCTTCGCTGTCGCTGTCGACCCATCCCGCCACGTTCTTCAGCGTGAGCGTGGGCGAGAGCTCCCAGGTCGTGGTGTTGGTGAGCAGTTTCTGTTTGCCGTCGTGCGAGAGATCACTGTTCAGATTGAGCTTGTAGGGACCCTTTCTGCGCTGGAGCTGATCGAAGGCGACAATGCCACCACTGAAGACTTCAGGATGTGCGGCGGTGTAGGCGCCCCAGAACGGTACAGCGGGCTGGTAAATGCAGGAGGCGTACGTGGGTCCGGCGCAAGCCGCGACGTTGTAGAGCGAGGAGCCCACGTTCTCACCGCCGGTTTCCTCGTACTGGAACATGGTGCTGTTCTCGAGGCCTTCCACCGGCCGGAGCACGAGGCTGATGCGGCCGGAGGTGTAGTCGGCGCTGCCGATTTCCTTGCCGTTGTATTCGTTGTCCTGGAAGCCGTCACGCTTCAACATCTTGCCTGCGATACGCAGCTGCGCCTTGTCACCGGCGAGTGGCGTACTCACGAAACCCTCGGCCGACCGCATGGCGTAGTCACCGAGCTTCACGTTCAGGCCGGCGGCAAACTCGTCGGTGGGCTTGGCCGTGGTGTAGAGCACCGCGCCACCCGTGGTGTTGCGGCCGTACAGCGTGCCTTGCGGGCCCTTGACCACCTGGATGGACTGCAGGTCATAGAGGCCGGATGCGCTGGTGGCGGTGGCCTGGAATTCGTTGAAATACGACAAGACACCGGGACTGGAACTGGAGAAGGCATCCACGCTCTGGCCGCGGATCGAATAGTTCAGCTGGTTGGAAGAAAGGCTCTCCCGGATCACCAGGCCGGGAACTGCGCGTTGCAGATCGGCCTCGGTGTTGATCGACTGCGAGGCGAGTTCCTTCCCGGTCAGCGCCTGGATCGTCGCCGGCACACGCAACAGGGATTCGTCACGCCGGCGCGCGGTCACCACCACTTCCTCGATTTTGGACGCCTGCGTGCCGGACTCCTGCGCGCTGGCACGTGGCGCTGGCAGCACCGCGAACACGACGGTCGCGGAACCGGCGATCACGGTCGCAAGTGCGGTGGACGCGGAAAAATGATGCCTGCGACGGCCAATCATGGGGTGCTCCTCCAGTTGTTCTTCATTAGTTTCTGCATTTGCCGAGATCAGGGATCCTGCGAT
>JBILEG010000048.1:0-12894 GCA_044352225.1 Pseudomonadales bacterium
GCCGGGCGGCTGCGCGAAGGCGGTTACGCGGAGCGCGAGATCGAGATCATTCCGGTAGGCGAGACGGCGGCACTGCTCGCGCGCTACCCCGGCCGCGATCGCTCGCTCCCGCCGCTGGTCCTCTCGGTGCACATGGACGTGGTCGAGGCAAAGCGCGAGGACTGGGTGCGCGATCCCTTCCAGCTGAGCGAAGCGGACGGATTCCTCTTCGGTCGTGGCGTGGCCGACAACAAATTCGACCTCGCCATGCTGGTAGCACTGCTCGCGGATTTGCGGCGCAGCGGCTACGTGCCCGCGCGGGATATCGTGCTTGCCCTGAGCGGCGACGAGGAAAGCACCATGGCCAGCACACGCGTGCTGGCGGAACGGCTGCGCGGCGCCTGGCTGGTGATCAACGGCGACATGGGCGCAAACCCCATAGGGCCCGACGGAAAACCGCAGGCAGCAATCGTGCAGGCCGGCGAGAAAACCTACGCGAGCTACCGCCTCACAGTCACCAACCCCGGCGGGCACTCGAGCATGCCACGGGAGGACAACGCCATTTACCAGCTGGCCGCCGCTCTGGGGCGTATCGGCGCGCACCGTTTCCCGGTGGCGATGAACGAGATCACGAAGGCCTATCTGCAGGGCGTGGCTCCCCGCGCGGATGCCGGCATGCGCGCGGCAATCGAGCGTTTTACAGCGGGCGATACCGATGCCGCCACGCTCGCCACCGTCACGTCGAACACGGAGTACAACGCCATCCTGCGCACCACCTGCGTGGCCACGATGCTGGAGGGCGGCCACGCCGAGAACGCCCTGCCCCAGCGCGCCAGTGCCACCGTGAACTGCCGCATCCTGCCGGGCACCGAACCCGAGGCCGTGATGGAGGAACTCGCGCGCGTGGCGGCGGAGCCTGCGCTGCAGATCGAGCCCACCGCGCCGATTTCCGGTTCACCTGCCTCGCCGCTGCGCAAGGATGTATTCGCCGCCATACGCGTCGCCGTCGACAAACAGCATGAAGGGCTGCCGCTTCTGCCCTATATGTCTGCGGGCGCAACGGACAACAAGCACTACCGCGCCGTGGGGATAGACAGCTACTGCGTGGGGAGTTTTTTCATGCGCCCGGAGGACGATTTCTCGCACGGGCTGAACGAGCGTGTGCCCGCCGATGCGATTCCGGGTGCGCTCGCGTTCTGGGATGCGCTGCTGCGCGAACTGACGCGCGGCTGAGGATGCCGACTAGCGCTCGATACGCTCCGGCGGCACGTAGTCGAAGATGAAATTGATCCTGGCCTCGGCGCCCTTGTTCATCACACTGTGCGTGAGAAGGTTGTTGATCTCGTAGGCCTGCCCCAGCTCGAAGCGGTAGGGGCGGCCGTCGATCATGAAGCGCACCCGGCCGTTGGTGGTGATGGGCACGTGTATCCGGTGTCCGAAAGCAAACGAGGGATGGCTGTCACGGTGCGGCGTGATCACCTCGCCAGGCAGGAGCTTGGCTGCCATCGCACGGATGATGGTGCCGCCCGGCGGGTAATGCCGCGCGAGAATGTCCTGCATGAGCGGCACTGCGGCGTCGGCAAGCAGGTCCCAACCCGCCTCACGGCTCACGCTGATCGCAGGCCAGCCCGCACCGTCTGTGAAGACCAGTACGACGGACTCCGTGCGCCGGTGCACGTCATAGTCTTTCTGGCGCCGCTGGTCCTGCAGCCAGTCCTCGGCAGCAAGGCCGAGAATCGCCTGTCGCAGTGGCTCCACATCCACTGCCCCGAGTTCGCGGATCGGAATACCTATGTCCATGTGCGCCCCGCGCCCCCTGGTGCTGCCGGCAACTCAATCCAGCGTCCCGAACATCCTGTCATAGAGCATGGTGATCGTCGCGTAGTTGCCCATGCCCATGTTGACGTGGTGCACGTGGTGCTTGTGTATGAGCCGGTTGATCATCTTGAAGGGGAAGTACGGAAGGTCGCACTTGGTGTGATTGACGGTATTGAGCTCGACCCAGATCCAGAACAGCACACCGAGCGTGAAGGCGTTGTAACTGCCCAGCAAGGCGACCATCCCCAGCACGGTGCCCAGAAACAACGCCGTGCCCATCACCGTCTCCACCGGATGCACATAGGCCGAATCGATGTGGCTAGGGTCACGCGCCTGGTGGTGCAGTGCATGGACCTTCAGCAGGATCGGTCCGTGGAACAGGAAGCGGTGCATCAGGTAGTAGAAAAAGTCGTAGACCATCAGTACGGCGGCGATGTCGAGCGCAGCCTTCCACAGAGGCACGGGCTGCAGGTTCACGAAGAAAGGCGCCACCACGAAGAAAAACAGTCCGTAGGCCACCGCACCGATCAGCCGGTTCTGCTTCACGATGGGCGGGTACTTCGCCTTGGCGAGGCGCTCTTCGTCTTCCTTGCGGTTCCATTCGCGCATGCGCGCCACCGCCGGAATGCTGAAGGCGATCTTGCGCCCGACGTAGGTGAGCGCCATCCAGGTGCCCAGCAATGCGATGCCAGCCTGCCAGTCATAGTTCATGTGCGTGACTCCTCCGTCTGGCGCTGGAGCAGCTGGGCGAGTGCCTGCACCCCCTGCACGCCGAGTTGTTGCCTGAGACTGCGTGCCAGTCGGCCGAGTTCGTCCGGCGTGGCAAAGACTTCCTGCTCGAGCCCGAGGGCTGTGTAGAGCGCGGCCGACCGGGACTCGAGCGTAGCGAGGCCACGCACACCGAGGATCTCCCTGAAGACGGCGGAAAGATCGTCTACGGAGGCGATGGAATCCTCCCGCAGCCGGACACCCCGCGGTGTCAGTGCAAGGGTGGCCTGCCTCGCGTCATCCGGATCCGGGGTGCGACAGATGTAACCCAGCGCCTCGAGATCCCGCGCAACCGCACCGATGGCCTGCTTGCTGACCTCCTGGATACGGGCCATCACCTGCATGCGGCCACCTGCAGGACCGATCAGAGAGAGCACCTGCCCATGCGAGATCTTGAGGCCCGGGTGTCCGCGGGCGCGGGTCCGGTCCATCAGGCTCTGCATCAGAAAGCGGCTGAGCGGCGCCATCACGACACCGAGTTCCGCACCCGCCGGAGGCTCGCCACCACCGGGTTTGCAGGGCAAGCCCGCCACCAGACGGGTAACCACGCGGAGGAAATCGTCGAAGGCTTCCTTCCCGATCAGTTCTGCATAGCCTTCTTGCAGGCGACGGATGGCGGCATGGCCGTCGCTTTGCAGCGCAAGTCCGCGCGCGGTGAGCACGATACGGCGCGCCCTGCGGTCATCGGGATCCGCCTCACGGCACAGATAACCCGCGCGTTCGATTTCATCTGCAGACTGGTTGCACGCCTGCTTGCTGATGCCAAGCGATCCGGCCATGTCGGTAAGCCGGCAACCCGTGGCGCCCAGCAACGAGATGAAGGGCTCGAAGCTCAAACGCAGCGAGGTGTAGCCCTGCTCCTGAAGCAGGCGCATCGATCCGGTTTGCAGGTGGCGTGCGATGCCGATGAGATGCCGCGGCAGGTTGCTGCGGTAGCGGCTCCAGAGATCCTGTTGGCGATCGATACGCGGGGTAGTTGGGCTCATCTTGGCAATGGTAAATACCCATTGACCAATTGGCAACGCACACCGACCAACCCGTCTTCAGGGCGCGGGTCTCAGGTTGACCAGCACGATGCCCGCCACCACCAGCAATGCCGCGAGCAGGAACCGGGGATCCGAGGACTCTCCGAGCAACAGCATGCCGAAGGCAACGCCGAACAGCGGCGTGAGGAAGGAAAACACCATCAGCTTGCCGGCCTGATAGCGCGCCAGCAGCCAGAACCACGCGAGGTAGCTCGCGAAGGCGACGACAACGATCTGGAAGGCGAGCGACAGGAGCACGGCGGGCTGCGGATCAAACAGCCCGCGCTCACCCAGCGCCACGGCCGTGCAAAGCATGAACACACCGGAAACGGCAAGTTGGTAGAACAACACCTTGGTAGCGGTGATGCGCGCCAGCACCGAGGCGCGGATCAGCACCGTTGTAGCAGCCCACAGGAACGCCGCGATCAGACCGAAGGCATCCCCCGTCCAGTCGCCGCCGGCTGCATGATCCGCAAACGCCAGCACGATGCCGCCGAACGCGAGCAGGATGCCGGCGGCTTGCAGTGCGCCCATGCGCTCGGAGGGCACGAAGAGGTGCAGCAGCAGCGCGGTGAAACAGGGTGCCGTATACATGAAGACCACCAGCCTCGAGGCCGGCATGCGTTCCGCCGCGGCAAAAATCAGCGCGAACTCGACCGCGAAGAGCAGCCCCGACAGCAGGCCAGGCCACAACGACCCGTCCGCGCGGAACAACGGAATCCTGCGAGCCCCTGCCCAGCCCACCAGCAAGAGCGCTGCCAGCGCTGAGCGGATGCCACCCTGGAACAGCGGCGTGACCCCGACCGCGGCCACCTTGATCGCCACCTGCTGCAGCCCCCACAGCCCACAGAGCAGCACCATGAC
Organism: Pseudomonadales bacterium; assembly: GCA_044352225.1. Classification (GTDB taxonomy): domain Bacteria; phylum Pseudomonadota; class Gammaproteobacteria; order Pseudomonadales; family UBA5518; genus UBA5518. The sequence continues at coordinate 4,455 of JBILEG010000048.1, forward strand.
CGCAAAGGCTGCCGCGCCCGGCGGCGCCCGCGAGTCCATGGTCACCCCGGCGCTCAGGGCGCGTGGAACTGTGCCGCCCAGCGGCGGAAACGCGCCACCGGGCCGTCGCCGTCACAGAGTTGCGGGTGCTCGAGGTAGATCTTGTTCTCCCAGATGGGGATGTCGTCGGTCAGCTGGCGATTCACTTCCTTGACGAAGGCCTGGCCGATACGGTCGGTGCGCGGATCACGCGAGGGATTGCGGTACCAGATGTGGTTGTGCTGCTCGGAGACATCTGCCTCGATGGGCACGTTGCTGGTGACCATGCACATCTCGGCGAGGGTGCGGTAGCGGACGATCGCATAACCGAAACCGTAGGCGTCGGTGCCCAGAGTGCCCTGCACGGGCCCCTGCGAGCCCGGAAACTCCTGCGTGCTCCGCATCACCAGCGTGCTGCCTTCCAGACGGAATTCATCGTATTCCGCCGGACCCGGGTGATTGTGGATCGTCTGGAAATGCGCCGCGTCCGCGGTGTTCTCTGCCATTTCCTGCAAGCAGGTGCGTATGCGGTGCCCCTGACTGAAGGGCCCGACCCACTCCGGGTCGCTCGCCTCGGGCACCTCGGGCAGCGCATAGCGTGGCGCAATGCCCTCGGGGTGGTACCAGGCCATCAGCACGCCGTGGCGCTCCTGCAACGGATAGGTCGGCAGGCAGGCTTTCTCGTTCAGGCGTTTGGCGTAATCGATTTCGGCAACCCGCCCTTCACCGTTGAAGCGCCAGTGGTGGAAGGGGCACTCGACGAGATTTCCCTTCACGCGCCCGCCCACGCCGATGTGGGCACCGAGGTGCGGACAGTAGGCGCTCTGCAGATGTGCCTGCCCGTCTTCGCCGCGCCAGAGCACGAGGTCTCGGCCGAAGAGACGCAGTGTTTTCAGCTCGCCTGCGGCCACGTCCGCGGAGTAGCCTGCATGGAACCAGCCCCAGGGCACGGGAAAGGAATAGCGGCTCACGGTGTATCTCCTTGTCTCAGCTGCGCGGCCGGAACACCGGCGCGATGAATGCTGCGTGCCCGCGCGGATGCAGTTCGCGGAAGCACAGTTCGAGCGGCATGCCGCAGTGGATCGCGTCGAACTCACAATCGACGATCTGCGTCACCAGACGTACGCCGGGAACGGCATCGAGCTCCACAAGCCCGGGGGCATAGGTCGGCTCGAAGAGCGGATTGATCGGGCCGCGCACCACGCTGAACGAGTAGAGCGTTGCGTTGCCTGCCACCTCGCGCCACTCATAGGCCGTGCCGTCCTCTCGCGGGTACCAGCAGGCCTTGCCGGTGGCGGGATCGAAGGGCAATACGAGCCGATGCTCGCGCGCCGCCGCCCAGAACGGAGCCGTGATCGCATTGGCCGACGCGGGACCGAAATCAGCCATCTCAGGCCCTCCTCAGGATGAGCGTTGCAGCTTCATCAGCGGTGAATCCGCCGTAGATACCGACGCGCGCATCCGGCACCTGGTTGGCCGCCTCGCCCCGCAACTGACGAACCAGCTCCACCACGTGGGCGATGCCGAGCACGTAGGCGTGCGACATCAGGCCGCCGTGCGTGTTGCAGGGAATGCCGCCCTGGCTGCGCGGACGATCGAAGTGAAGGCGCTTGTTCTGCACGAAGGCACCGCCCTCCCCCTTCGCGCAGAAACCGAGGTCCTCGATCATCATGAGTGCCGTGATCGAGAAGCAGTCGTAGAGCTCCAGCACATCGATATCGCGGGCGCTCATATCGGCCATGGCGTAGGCCCAGGGCGCGGCGAAGGTCTGCGGCGTCGCGCTCATCACACCCTGCTGGCTGATGTAGGGCGCGTTGGCAATGATGCCGTGGCCGAGGCCCGCGAGTTCCACCACCGGATGCGGCATGTCGCGCGCGAGTTCGGGCGCGCTCATGACCCAGGCGGCGGCACCGTCCGAGATCAGGCAGCAGTCTTCCACGCGCAGCGGATCCGTCAGCATGGGCTTGGCGAGGTACTGCTCGAGCGACAGCATCTTGTGACGCATCACGGCGCCCGGATGGCCATTGGCGTGGCGGCGAAAGGCCACCGCGAGTTCGCCCAGCTGTTCTTGTGTGGTGCCGTATTCATACATGTGCCGGCTCGCCTGCGTGGCCATGTAGACGGGCTGCGGGTACCAGCCATATGGCAACTCGTAGAAGGCTTTCATCGCTTCGCCGGCATGCCAGTCACCGGGCGTGCCGGTGCCCGCCGCGCGACGGCTCGCCCAGTCCACCGAGAAGACGTTCACGATGTGGCGCGCGCGGCGCTGGCGCAGTGCCTCTGCGGCGTACTGCGTGCAGGTGGCGGCCCACACCATCCCGCCGCCGCGCTCGCTCACCCACATCTCGTGCGAGGTGCCGAAGTGACGGTGGAAATCCTCCACGCGGATCTGGTCTGCCACGTGCGGCGTGTACATCAGGCCGTCGATGTCGGCGGGCCTCAGGCCCGCGTCGGCGATGGCATTGCCAATGGCTTCCAGCGCCATGTCCACCGCAGCACGACCCGAGGGGCCGCTGAACGCGGACTCGCCGACACCGGTGATGGCGAGGTCTCCGCTGATGTCTGCGATCTCGGCAGCGTGGCCCCAGTCGAAACTGCCGGCCCGTTGGCGGAGCTGTGTGATGCTCTGTTTGTCTGGCATGGGTCACTCTCTGAATGCCGCGATGATCGCCAACAGAACATTGCGAGTAAACGGTTTTCTCAGGCAAGAGCGGACCATGCCCGCGACACTTTCAGCGGCGACGCCCGAAAGTGAACCGATCGTAATGCATGCCCCCCGTGTATTCTCACCGCTCACGCACTCGATGCACGCCCGACACAATGAAAACCTCACAACAGTCTCCGGGCACCAGAACACACGCCGTCATCCTGCTGATGCTCACCGTACTTCTCGCGCCCGCCTGCTCGGACGACCCTTCGCCCGGCTCCCCGGCCGCCGCCGTGAAGGAGCGCCGCGACAATTACCGCCGCATCGGTGAGGCCTACAAGCAGATCAAGGAAACCATCGAGAGCGGCGCTCCGGATGCAGCGCTGGTGCACAGGAACACGGCACTCATCCGCAACGTCGCAGCACTGCAGCCTGCGCTGTTCCCCGCGGGCAGCGGGCAAGGCTCGGGCGCCAAGACCCGTGCGCGCGACGCCGTGTGGTCTGAACCCGCATTGTTCGCGCAAAGCCAGCGGGATTTCCTTGCGGCGGCCGATGCCCTGCTCGCCTCAGGGCCGGAGACACTCAGCGTGCGCTACGAGGCATTGACGCAAGCCTGCCTCGATTGTCATCAGGATTTCCGCGAGCGCCGCTGAGGCGCCGGCGCTAGACGTAGCGCACCGCACCGCCATCTATACGGATGTTCTGGGCGTTGATGAAACCCGCCCGATCGCCGCACAGGAAACACACCAGCTCTGCCACCTCTTCCCGCGTTGCGATTCTCCCGCAGGGGTTCGGAAAATCGCTCTCCACGATGCGCCGCTCGATGCTTTCCCAGTCCTCCGGATCGCCAGCCGCGCGCGCCCGGCGCCGATAGGCCTCTTCCACCTGCTCGGTGCGGATATAACCGGGAGAAACGGTGTTCACCGTGATGCCCGTACCGGCAAGCTCCTGCGCAAGGCTCACCGTGATATTGGCCAACGCTCCCTTGGCTGCGTAATAGGCGGGGCGCTGTGCCACCGGCTGGTGCGAGCCGATGGTGCCCAGATTCACCACCCTGCCCCAGCCCTTGCGCTTCATCGCGGGCACGCAGCCCTGGATCATGCGCACCGCGGAAAGCAGATTGATCTGGTACATCTCGAGCCACTTCGCCGTGTCGCTGTGCTCCCAGCCGTGCGCATCCGTGGTGCCGTAGTTGTTCACGAGGATGTCCACCTCGAGCCCCAAGGCCGCGATCTGCGCCAGTACCTGCGTGCAACCCTCTTCGGTGGCGACGTCGCCGTGCACGGCCAATCCCGGAGGAGCCGCCAGGTTTCCGTGACGGATCACCCTGGCGCCCTCCGACGCCAGGGTTGCCGCGATGATCTCGCCGGTGCGCCTGTCACTGCCCGTGACCAGTGCGGTTCTTCCCTTCAGCCCCATATCCATGAAACATTCCCCATCGTTCTGCCGTTTGCCGACCAGATGCGGTGCGCGACGCATGAGCAACGCCTGCGCCGCACGCGCGCAGAGGATTATCCATTCATCCACCCGGAGAACCCAGCATGAGCCAGAGCCTGCGCGACAAGGGCATCGAGATGTTCAACACCGTCTACTGCGGAGACCTCCCGCAGCCGCCGCCCCCGGGGCAGGACAAGTTTTTCGATTTCATGCTGGAGGGCGTCTTCGGCAAGCTCTGGGCCGACAGCACGCTGTCCATGCGGGACCGTCGCCTCGTGCTGCTGGGCGCCATTGCCGCGCAAGGCGAGGACATGACCTGGACCATACAGGCGCGCTCGGCGATGAAGCGCGGCGAGCTGAACCAGCAGGAACTCGAAGAGATCATCATTTTCCTCACGCAGTACGTGGGCTACCCGCGCGCATCCAAAATGCGCATGGCGCTGATGGGCCTGCTGGCACAGCAAGCACAACAGAAGTCCACCTGAGGCCGCGCCGCACATGGACCAGCCGACACACTGGCAGCGCATCGAACTCACAGCCTTCGGCGGCCCCGAGATGCTCCGCGTGGTGCAAGAGACCACGCTGCCGCAGCCCGGTCCCGGACAGATCCGCGTGCGGGTGCTGGCTGCGGGCACGGGCTTCACCGACACCATCATCCGGCTGGGGCAGTATCCGGGCGTGAAGCAGAAACCACCCTTCACGCCGGGCTATGACTGGTTCGGTGTGGTGGATGCACTGGGCACGGGCGTGACGGGTCTCGCCGTGGGTGATGCCGTGGCCGACATGCCCGTGATCGGCGGCTACACGCAATACCTCTGCGTGGACGCCGCGCGCGTGCAGCGATGCCCGGCGGGGCTGGACCCTGCCGAGGCGGTGAGCATGATTCTTTCCTACACCACCGCCTGGCAGATGCTGAAGCGCGAGTGCCACCTGCAGCGCGGCGACTGGATCCTGGTGCACGCCGCGGGCGGCGCTGTAGGAAGCGCGCTGCTCGATCTGGCGAAACACCTGGGGCTTCGCGTGATCGGCACGGCCTCTGCGGCAAAGCACCCCTTGCTCAAACGCTACGGCGCCGAGCCCATCGACTACCGCTCGGAGGATTTCGTCTCGCGCACGCTGCAGATATCCGGCGGCGGCGTGAAGGCCGTCTTCGACACCATCGGCGGTGCCAACTGGAGCCGCTCCTACCGCTGCCTTGCGCGCGGCGGAACGCTGGTCGGCTTCGGCGCGCTGCAAGCGAAGGACGGCACGGAGAGCATTCCCTCTCTGCTCTGGGGTTTCACGAAACTGCTCGCACTCTGGAAGCTGTTGCCCGACGGCAAGCACAGCTGCTTCTACAACATCCAGACCCGCCGCGCAGCCAAGCCCGCTGAATTCCATGAGGATCTCGGGGAACTCATGCAGATGCTCGCGGCCGACCAACTCCGCCCGGCCGTAGCCGAGCGCGTGCCGCTGGCGCAGGCGGCCGAGGTGCACCGTCGCATCGATGCTGCACAGATCGCGGGAAAGGTGGTGCTGATCCCGGACTGAAGGCGCTAACGCAGCGCCAGCCCGCAAGGCAGCGGAACTCAGCCCGCAACCGCCCCGCAGGCGTGGTTAGCCGCCACGAAGCCGAATGTCATCGCCGGCCCGAGCGTTGCGCCAGCGCCAGGGTAATAGCGCCCCATGGAGGATGCAGAGCAGTTGCCGATGGCGTAGAGCCCGGGTATCACCTTGCCCTCGGTATCGAGCGCACTGGCATCGGCATTCGTGAGAATCCCGCCTTTCGTTCCGATATCTCCCGGGTGGACCTGAACTGCATAGAACGGCGCTTCGGCGATGCTCGCCAGACACGGATTCGGGCCCAGGCGCACATCGCCGTACATCAGATCGTAGCTGTTCTCGCCACGGTGGAAATCCTCGTCGGTACCGCTCTGCGCAAATCCGTTGAAGCGCGCCACCGTGGCCGATAGCGCTTGCCCGTCGAGTCCGAGTTTTGCCGCCAGGGCCTGCAGTGTGGGCGCGCTCTGGAGAAAGCGGTTGCGCACGCGCGAGGGCTGCAGCCAATCGAGGTGCATGCCGCCTGGCAACAGCGGACCGAAGGGGTAGTTGCGGCGGTAACGCGCATCGAAGATCGCCCAGGCAGGAAGGTTCTGCGTGCCGCCATCATCTGCCGTGTACATCGCCTGCACCGCCGTGGTGTAGGCGACCGATTCGTTGAAGAAGCGCCGCGCCGTGCGGTTCACCATGATGCAGCCCGGCATGGAGCGCTCGGTGAAGAGCATGCGCGCGCGGTCTTCGCCCTCCATCACGATGGTCGGCCCCCACCAGGCTTCGTCCATCAGGTGCAGCGCCGCCCCGATGCGCTCGGCGGCCAGATGCAGATCGCCGGTGTTGGTGGGGCTGGCAGCAGACCAGTTGCTCTGCGTGGGTGCCGGCAAGTAGCGCTCGCGCATGGCCTGACTGTGTTCGAATCCACCGGTCCCCACGATCACGCCCTTGCGGGCCATGAGGCGGAACTGCTGCCCGCCGTTCTCGGCGATCACGCCGGTCACGCGCTCGCCATCGCGGATCAGTTCACGTACGGGCGTGGAAAGGCGCAAGGGAACACCACGATCGAGCAACGAGCGGCGCAGCCTCGCCATCAGCGCATTGCCCATGGTGAGCCGGCGCGAGCGCTTCGAGCGCAGGCGCCAGCCGATGTCGCTCACGTAGTCCAGCGCGAGCTTGGCCACCACCTTCAACCAGCCCGGCGCCTTGCTGAGCAGCACCGCGCCCTCGAGGTTGGTGTAGCCCATCAGCCCCATCACGGTGGTCTGCACATGGGAGGGCTGCATCTCGAGGAAGACCTCGCCCAGTTCGCGTGCATCCCAGGGCAAGGGATCGATGGAGCGCCCGCCGGGGCGCGCACCCGGAATTTCCTGATAGTAATCGGCGTAGTGCAGCATCGCCTCGTAGCGGACGTGGCTGTTGTCCTCGAGGAAGCGCAGCATCCGCGGCCCCTGGTCGACGAAGGCCTCCACCACTGCCGGATCAACGTCGCCGTCGGTGAGCGCGCGCAGGTAGCGCAGCGCGTCCTCGCGGTTGTCGTCCACGCCGCCAGCGAGCATGAGGTGGTTCAGCGGGATCCACAGACCGCCACCGGAACTCGCAGAGGTGCCGCCGAAACGTGCAGCCTTCTCCAGCACCACCACGCTCGCGCCGTTGATGGCAGCCGTGAGAGCCGCCGTGAGCGCGCCCGCGCCGGAGCCCACCACGATGATGTCGACGGTCTCGGTGGTGTTCTCAGGCATGCAATACCCCAAAAAAGCTGGAGGAAAAACGCGGCGCGGCTGTGGCGGGGCTACGGTAGGCAAGCGCAAAACAATTTACAAGGATGGATTTTCTGGCCTATAAGCCGCCGGGCACGCTCACCGGAGACACACCATGCACCGCATCGTCCCGCTGGATTCAGTGAAGGCCTTCGCGCACGAGACGGACGTGCTGGTCTGCGGCTTCGGCGGCGCAGGCGCGTGCGCCACGCTCGAGGCGCGGGCTGCAGGCGCCGAGGTGATGTTGCTCGAGCGCTCGAGCGGCGGTGGTGGCTCGACGGCACTCTCGGCCTGCGAGATGTACCTCGGAGGAAACGGCGGCACGCGGCTGCAGCGCGAACTGGGCATCGAAGACAGCAGCGAGAACTTCCGCGCCTACCTGATCGAGTGCTTCGGCGAGCACGCCGACCCGGCACGCCTCGATGTCTTCGTCGACGGGGCCGCAGCGCACTTCGACTGGATCGAGTCCCTCGGCGTGCGCTACAAGCGCGAGCTCTACCCCGAGCGCGAGGTGGTGTGCCTCACGGGCGCTTCCCTGCAGTACACCGGCAACGAGCGCGCCTGGCCCTTCAACAGCGTCTCGACGCCCGTACCGCGGGGCCACCTGCCGGCCGACGCAGGCCACGACGGCGGCAAGGTGCTGATGGGCGTGGTGATGCAGCGCGTGGCCGAATCCGGTGCGGACATCCGCACCGACAGCCGCGCGGTTGCACTGGTGCAGGACGCCACCGGGCGCGTGCACGGCGCCATCGTGCGACAGGCGGGGAAGGAGTTCACCGTGCGCGCGCGCCGCGGCGTCGTGCTCACCACCGGCGGCTTCATCATGAATGAGGAGATGACGCGCCGGCATATCCCGGATCTGGCCGTGCTCTGCACGCGGCACGGCAATCCGGGGGACCAGGGCGACGGGATCCTGATGGGGGTTGCGGCCGGCGGCAACGCCATCCACATGGGGCAGGCCTTCATCAGCGTGGCGCACTACCCGCCCGCACGGAACACCTTCGGCATCTTCGTGAATGCCCAGGGCCAGCGTTTCGTGAACGAGGAC
>JBILEG010000391.1:0-3781 GCA_044352225.1 Pseudomonadales bacterium
TGATGCGCGTGTCCATGACATCCGCAATTACATCCGCAAGGGCCGTCTCTGGGAGGCCTTCGAGGCACCGGAGCAGGCCGTTCTGCTGATCGACGAGATCGACAAGGCCGACATCGAGTTTCCCAACGATCTCCTCCTCGAGATCGACAAGATGGAGTTCCACGTCTACGAGACGGGAGAGAACGTCCGGGCACGCACACGTCCGATCGTCATCATCACCAGCAACAACGAGAAGGAACTCCCCGACGCCTTCCTTCGCCGCTGTTTTTTCCACTTCATCCGGTTCCCCGACAAAGAGACGATGCAGAGGATCGTCGAGGTGCATTTCCCCGGTATCAAGAAATCCCTCGTGAGCGAGGCGATGGAAATTTTCTTCGATGTGCGTGGCGTGCCGGGCCTCAAGAAGAAGCCGTCGACGTCGGAGTTGATCGACTGGCTCAAACTCCTCCTGGCAGACGAGATCCCCGACGAGATCCTGAAGAACCACGACCCGAGCAAGGCGATCCCGCCCCTCTACGGCGCTCTGGTCAAGAACGAGCAGGACGTGCACCTGCTCGAGCGTCTTGCCTTCATGCACAGGCGCGAGAGCCGCCGCTGATGCTGCTGAATTTTTTCGCCGGACTGCGTAACGGCGGCGTCCCGGTTTCCATCCGCGAGTACCTGGACCTGCTCGCCGCGCTGCGCGAGAAACTCGTGTTTGCCGACATGGACGCGTTCTATTATCTGAGCCGCGCCATCCTGGTGAAGGACGAAAAGTACTTCGACCGTTTCGACCGGGCGTTCGGCGCTTACTTCAAGGACATGCAGGGGCTCGATGATCTCCTTACGGCGCTGATCCCCGAGGACTGGCTGCGCAAGGAATTCGGGAAGAGCCTTACGGAAGAGGAAAAAGCGAAGATCCAGTCCCTCGGCGGCCTAGAGAAACTGATCGAAGAGTTCCGCAAGCGTCTCGAGGAACAGAAAGAGCGCCACGAGGGCGGTAACAAGTGGATCGGTACGGGTGGCACTTCGCCTTTCGGTGCCCAGGGCTACAACCCCGAGGGCATACGCGTCGGGCCCAATGGCGGCAACAAGCGCGCAGCCAAGGTCTGGGAGAAGCGCGACTTCAGGAATCTGGACGACTCCGTCGAGATCGGCACCCGTAACATCAAGATCGCGTTGAGGCGCCTCCGCAAGTTCGCACGCACCGGCGCTGCCGAGGAGCTGGACGTGCCCGATACCATCCGGTCGACGGCACAGAAAGCGGGCTTGCTGGATCTCAAGATGGTGCCCGAGCGGCACAATTCGGTGAAGGTGCTGATCTTTTTCGACGTGGGTGGATCGATGGATCCGCACGTGCGTACCTGCGAGCAGTTGTTCTCGGCAGCGCGCACCGAGTTCAAGCACATGGAGTACTTCTACTTCCACAATTTCCTGTACGACTCGGTGTGGCGCAACAACGTGCGCCGTCACAGCGAGAAGATCAGCATGCTCGACGTGCTTCACAAGTATCCCCACGACTACAGGGTCGTCTTCGTGGGTGATGCGTCGATGTCGCCCTACGAGATACTTCAGCCGGGCGGCAGCGTCGAGTATTTCAACGAGGAGCCCGGGGCTGCGTGGATGCAGCGCGTGGTTCAGACATGGAGCAAGGTGGTGTGGCTGAACCCCACTCCGGAGGAGCACTGGGACTTCACCCAGTCGATAGATCTCACCCGGCAGCTGGTCGAGGACAGGATGTTTCCCATGACCCTTCGCGGCCTCGAGGACGCCATGGGGTACCTGGCGCGCTGAGGTGCCTGTCAGTCACTGAGCATCCGCGCGCGATAAGCCACCAGCGCGCCAGTGACCGCTACGTTGAGTGATTCCACGCCGTTCTCCATTGGCACGTATAGCCGCTCGTCTGCCAGCGCAAGGATTTCTTTGCTGACCCCTGAGGTTTCACCGCCCAGCACGAAGACCCGAGCCGAAGGCGCCAGAGCCGAGAACAGGCTTTGTCTGGCGCCTGCCGCCAATGCTGCCACTTTCCAGCCGTTCTCCTTCAGCCGACCCAGTGCGCTGCCGATCGTTGTGCAACGCAGGATCCTGGCCCGGAACACAGTGCCTGCACTTGCCTTGATGACGAGCGGACTGATGTCGCAGTTGCCCTCGCGCGCCAGCAGGAGGGGGATGCCCGCCGCTGCCGCGGAACGGACCAGCATCCCCATGTTTTGCGGGTTCGTGATGCCGTCGACGGCCAGAAGCGCTGTGCCGGAGAGGCTCCCTCGCGCGAGCGCGTCGTCGAACTGCTGGTAGCCGGGCCAGCGGAGATCTGCCGCTACACCCTGATCCTCCCGAGCGTTCCGCGAGATGTGAGCCAGGGCATTGCGTTCGTGCTCACGGATTTCGGCACCCTGCTTGCCGGCAAGAGAGCGGATCTCATCAAGTATGTCTGCGGGGCGATTGCTGCGGGCGAGGTGGAGTCGTTCGCAGATCACGCCGGCGGCCTGCAGGGCCTCCAGCACGGGCTTTCGCCCATAGATCGTCAGGCAGCGCCCGAAGTTCGCTTTGCGTTCTGCGTAATCGGGGGATGGCGGCTTCACAGGGTGAGCGCCGCAGGCTTGGGGCGCCGTGGCGATGCGGTGCTTATCGATGCGGTGCGCCGAGGCGGTTCACATAACCCTGGATACCCAGCGTTGCATCGATGCGGTTCTGATAGGGGCCTTCCCGGGTCTTTTCGCGCGTCACGAAGTACCAGCGCCCGTCGACCTGATAAAGCCGGTCGGTACGGAACGGTGGCATCGATGTCTCGCCCGACCTGAGATGCATGACGCCTATGTGATTCCAGAGCCGAAGTTCCCGCCCTGTCAGCAAATTTCATACCGAAAACCGAATATCCTGCCGTAGCAAGGGGTTGTCTTCGCCAACGGGCCAGGATCTGTCCTGCACTGTAAAAAAAATCGACATCAGGCAGCATCGAAAGCGATGCGCATCTCCTTCATGCCGTTCACGAAAAAGGATCGGACGTACCGCGGCGCCGCACTGAATCGCGGGTTGCGCAGCCTCGGAATGATTTCCTCGAACATCACACGCAGTTCGAGTCGGGCGAGGTGGGAGCCGATGCAGAAGTGTTGCCCGATGCCGAAGGAGCGGAGTTGGTTGTACAGATCGGGCATGCGCTCGGCACGACGCACATCGAACCGCATCGCATCGTCACCGAACACCCGCTCGTCATGGTTGATGGCGTGGTAGTGCAGCAGGACCTTGTCACCCTTGCGAATCTGTTGCCCCGCAAGTTCCACGTCCTGCATGGCGGTGCGGCGCATGGCGATGAAGGCTGTGTTGTAGCGGAGCATTTCTTCGGTGGCAGCGGCTATGCGATCCGGATTGTCGACCAGGAATTGCAGTTGTTCCGGGTTTTCCATCAGCAGCCGCATGCCGTGGGCGATCACCGTGCGTGTGCTCTCGTTCCCGCCGACGAGGGTGAGCACGAACATCCATCCGAATTCCTCCGTGCTGAGGGGGTTGCCATCGATGCGCCCATCGAGCAGGGCGCCGAGCACGTTCTTGCGGGGGGACTGCCGGTGCTCCTCGGCGAGGCGCATGGCATAGCCAATCACATTTGCCGCGGCGATCTGGCCGTCGAGTTCCGAGACCGCCATGTCGGGGTCATCGGCGAAGATCATCGTGTTGGTCCAGTTGAAGAAGTCCTTGCGATCCGCGGGGTCCACACCGAGCAACTCGAGTATCGCGAGGAGTGGCAGTTCTGCGGCCACTTCTTCGACGAACTCGCATTCTCCGCGCGGCAGCACCGCGTCGATGA
>JBILEG010000390.1:0-3781 GCA_044352225.1 Pseudomonadales bacterium
GGTAGCAGTGCACGGCGGGCGGCTTGAATGAGATCCCGACGCGGGCTGATGTGATACGCAGCATCCACGCAGATCACGCGGTGGAAGGGAGTGGTTGGCGTTTGTGCGAGGCCGCCGTGGATGACCGTGCGCCCCCGGCGCGCTGCCTGAGCGCAGGCCCCGGCATCCGGCTCCAGCCCGATGGCCTCTGCCGCACCGAAAGCGGAAGTCCAGAGATCGAGTTCCTCTCCCGCACCACAGGCGACGCTGAGCACGCGGTCGCCGGGCTGGATCTCGGCCGCAACGCCCACAGCCATGGCCAGCGCCCGGCACGCGCCGGCGTAATCGGGTTGGGCTTCGTGAGGCGCGGGCCAGAGCCCGAGGTTCTGCCAGTCGGCTGGTGTACTGCCGTGATGCAACAGCGCGCGCAGATCGATGCCTGCCACGATGAAGCGCCGGCGCCGCGATCAGCGGCAATGCTGTTGCAGGAAGTCCACCACGCCGCGCGCCAACGCGATACGCGCGTCACTGAAGGCGTGGTCGCTGTCGAGGCGCAGTTCGCTCAGCTGTTCGCTTCCTGCCTTGCGCAGTGCGGCGAGCATGGGGTCGTGATTCGTGGCCGTGGGGGTGACGTCGTCGCGGGCGCCGGTCACGAGCAGCACCGGTCGCGCGGCGAGGGCAGCAGCGCCCTGGGTGATGTCCATCGCGCCCTGACTGGTCTGCAGTTCCTTCACCAGCGTCTCTCCCGAGGCGTCGCGGATGAAGCCCTCGGCCCAGGACTGGAATTGCGCGGCGGTTTGCTGTGCGGCCGCAGGGTCCGCAAGCGCGGGCGCCATCGCGCCCATATTGGCGCCCGCGACCGAGGCCACGCAGCGTGCCTCCGGCGTGCGTGCGCCCGTGAGCAGCGCCGCAAAGCCACCCATGCTGTGGCCGTAGAGCGAGACACGCGTCGGGTCCACGCGGTGCGCTTTCGCGAAGGCGGGTTCGCGCAGCGCCGCAAAGACGGCTGCGCTGTCTTCCAACACATGCGTGAACGTGAATTCGCCTTCGCTGCCCCAGGCGCCGCGGTAGTGGAAGATCACGGCGTTCCAGCCCGCGCGGCGCACGGCCTGCGCGATGTCGGCGTTCAGCTCGTTGCCGGGGAAGCCGTGGAGCAGCAGCAGCGTGGGGTGCGGGCCCGGCCCTGCGGCTTCGTAGATCACGCCGTTCAGGTTGGCGCCTGCGCTTGTGAAGTGCAGCCCTTCCATGCTGGCGGGCGGTTCCTGACGCGGAGGGTCGGTGGTGACGGGGTCGGGTACGGCGGCACTCGCCGTGGCGGCGAGCAGCGCAATAGCGATCAGGAAGGCATTGCGGAGCGTCTCCATGTCGAATCCTCTGATGGCCGTCCGCGGGCCACCCGCAGACGGTGAAAAGCGAGATCAGCCGACGCGCCGCGCGGGTGTGCCCGGCCGCTGACGGCTCTGCCATTCCGGATCTGTCCACGGCGTCACCGTAGCCGTGGGCAGCAGTGTCTTGCCGAGGATCAGATCGGCGGCCTTCTCGGCCACCATGATGGTGGGCGCGTTCAGGTTGCCGTTGGTGAGCGTGGGGAAGATCGAGGAGTCCACCACGCGCAGGCCCTCGATGCCGCGCACGCGGCAGGCGGGGTCCACCACGGCGAGCGCGTCGTCTGCGCGGCCCATGCGGCAGGCACCCGAGGGGTGATAGGCGCTCTCGACGTTGGCGCGCACCCAGGCGTCGATCTCGGCATCGCTTTGCACGGCAGTGCCGGGCTGGATCTCGTTGCCGCGATACGCATCGAAGGCGGCCTGCCCGATGATCTCGCGCGTCAAGCGGATGCACTGCCGCCACACGCGCACGTCCTCGGGGTCCTTCAGATAGTTGAAGAGGATCTCGGGCCTCTGCGCGGGATCGGCGCTTTTGATGCGCACATGGCCGCGGCTCTTCGGCTTGTTCGGCCCCACATGCACCTGGAAGCCGTGCCCCGAGAAGGCCGCCTGCCCGTCATAGCGCATGGCCGCGGGCAGGAAGTGGTACTGGATGTCGGGCCACTGCACCTCGGTGCCCGAGCGGATGAAGGCGCAGGACTCGAAGTGGTTCGTCGCGCCCAGCCCGCTCTTGAAGAGCACCCAGCGTGCGCCGATCAGGCCTTTGCTGATAAGTCCGAGCTTGCTGTTCAGCGTGATGGGCTGCGTGCACTCGAACTGGAAGTAGACCTCGATGTGGTCTTGCAGGTTCTCGCCCACGCCGGGCAGATCGTGCAGCACCGGCACACCCGCTGCAGCGAGCACCGCTGCTGGCCCGATGCCGGAGTGCTGCAGCAGCGTTGGCGAACCTATGGCGCCGGCTGCGCTGATCACTTCGCGCGTGCAGCGGGCGGTCTCTGTTTTGCCCTTGCGGGTGTAGCGCACGCCGGTGGCGCGGCCGTTCTCGATCAGGATTTTCTCTGCGAGCGCATCGCTGATGACGGTGAGGTTGCGGCGCTTGCGGGCGGGCTTGAGGTACCCACGCGCGCAGGAGGCGCGCTCGCCACCCTGCACCGTCATGTGCATCTGGCCGAAGCCTTCCTGCCGCTCGGCGTTGTAGTCCGCGGTGCGCGGATAGCCCGCTTCCTCGCCGGCGCGGATGAAGGCCTCGTAGAGCGGGTTCAGCTTCATGTCGTTGCCGGCGCAGACGCCGATGGGGCCCTCGCCGCCGCGGTACTCGCTAGCGCCGCCGCTCCAGGTTTCGGCGCGGCGGAAGTAGGGCAGGCAGTCGCGGTAGCCCCAACCGGTGGCGCCGAGTGATTCCCACTCGTCGAAATCACGGGCGTGCCCGCGCACATAGACCATGCCGTTGATGGCGGAGGATCCGCCCAGCCCTTTGCCGCGCGGGCAGTGCAGATGGCGGTTGTTGGCGTGGGGTTCGGGCACCGTCTCGAAGAACCAGTTGTACTTCGGCATGTTCATCGGGAAGGAGAGCGCGGTGGGCATCCGGATGAAGATGCTGTCGTCGCTGGTGCCGGCTTCGAGCAGCAGCACGCGGTGTTCACCGCTCGCCGAGAGTCGGTCTGCCAGCACGCAGCCCGCGGAACCGGCGCCGACGATGATGAAGTCCCAGTCCTGCGTGCTGCCCATCACTGTGCCCTCAGGCGGTACGGCGCTGCAGATCAGCGGCGTGGCAGAGCAACTGCCAGAGGTATTCCGCGAAGCTGCGGCGCACGCAGAGGGCGAAGCGCTGTTCGGCCTCGCGCACGAAGAGCCCGCCGCTCTTGCCGAGCACGCTCTGCGCGCAACTGCCCACGGGGAAGGAGGTGGGGTGGAAATCCAGAGGGCAATCCCGCGCGAGGATCTCGGTGGCGTCCGGGCAATCGAGCACGATCACGGTGTAGCCGTCGCTCACGTTCACCACGGCGATGTGATGGCCGGCGAGCGCCTGTTCCAGCGCCACGTGCATCGATGCGGCTTCCTCGCCCGGCAGTGTGAGTTGCCACTCATTCGGCCCGAGCCAGGCGATGCGCCGCGTGCCCGCGCTCGCCACCGTGTTGGGCGTGAGCGGCAGCACCACGCCCGTGGTGGCGTGCACGGCTGCGCCGAAGGCAGCATCGTCGCTGTCGCCGCGGAGGATCAGGTGGCCCTCGAAGGCGCGCTCGGAAAGTCCGGTGGCACCCTTGCCCAGCACGCGGTAGAGCGGGCTCTTGCGGTTGATGGGGTCAGACATTCTGGCGCTCTCCCGCAGGGTCGTAGAACAGCGGTTTGGTGATGGTGGCGGCGATGAAGCGCCCGTCGGCGAGCGCGGCGTGGACTTTCTCGCCCACGCGGTG
>JBILEG010000077.1:0-10912 GCA_044352225.1 Pseudomonadales bacterium
GCCACGTTCGCAGCGAGGATGTGGCGCTCGATCAGGCGCAGGACGAGGCCGCCACCATCGGTCGCGAGGCAAAGATCCGCGTGCAGCTCTCGCACCTCAAGATCTCGCTGATAGACAACTGGGGCCAGGCGAGCGCCATGCTGAAGCGCATCGAGGGCTGGCGCGCCGAAGGCATCGACATCGCCGCGGATGTCTACCCTTACACCTACTGGTACTCGAGCATCGTCTCGGTCTTCCCCAAGCGCGACTTCGACAACATCGAGGCATCGCGTCACGCGCTGAAGCACGTGGCGCATGCCGACGGCATCATCATCGAGTACTTCGCGCCCGAACCCCGCTACAAGGGCATGACCGTGGCGCAGATCGCCAAGGAGCGCGGCCAGCCAGAGGCCGAGACGCTGCAATGGCTGATCAAGCGCGCCTACCCCGACGGCAACGTCGACACGCCCGACAAACGCGAGGGCGTGATGGGCGTGTCGATGAGCGAGGAAGACGTGAGCACCTTCCTCGACTGGCCGCTCGCCAGCATCTGCTCCGACGGAGACTCCGACGGTGGTCACCCCCGCGGCGCGGGCGCCTTCACGCGTTATCTGCGCCACTACGTGCTCGACAAAGATCCCTCCACGCTCCCCGATGCGATCCGCCGCAGCACCAGCCTCACCGCACAGCGCTACGGCATTCCCAACCGCGGCCTGATCGCCGTGGGCCGCGCCGCCGATGTGGTGCTCATCGACACCGCCACGGTGCGCGACAACGCCAACCTGCAGGATTCGCTCGCCGTTTCAAGCGGCATCACGAGCGTGTGGGTGAACGGTGAGCAGGTCTGGGACGGCACGAAGAGCACCGGCAAGCGCCCGGGCGAGATCGTTCGCCGGATGTAGGAGCGGGCCACGCCCGCGACCTCTGCGGCCGAAGCGCTCGAACTGTTGCTGTAGCGCGTTGGTGCGGGCCATGCCTGCGATAGCAGCACATCAGCACGCACGGTCGGGGGCATGGCCCCCTCCTACATGTTCTGACGTAGGAGTGGGCCACGCCCGCGACCTCAGGGTTTTCGCGAGTGCCGACAACGTCGAGGGGCTCACGGTCCTCGATATCGGAGGCAACAAGTTCCGGCTGATCACGTCCATCCACTACAACCGCCGAAAGGTCTATATCCGCGCGGTGCTGACGCACGCGGAATACGATCGCGGCAACTGGAAGCGTCCGCAATGAACATCAAGGCAAACATTCCGGAACCGGCGCGTATCCTCCGCGTCTGGGAGCCTTTCCGCAAAGTGATCGGGGTCACGGTAGTGGCGCTTCGGGGTGAGCCCTGCGGTGTTCCTGTGATCCCGACGTGCCCGGGAGGCGCAGCCCCGCAAACATGCCCCGACCCGGGCCTCTGACCGGGCGGGGGCGATGCCTGCCCCTGGCACGACTAAGCGCCAGATGTGTGTGGCGTAATGGAGCCAAACATGCGTGAGCAATTGGTCGATGAGCTTCTGTTTTCCCTGAACGAGCCCGCGGCCGCGCCTTCACCTTGGGCTCGGATCCGCCCAACTTCGCCAGCCGGCGCGCGCTTTCACGCTCGATCAGCGCGGTCAATGCCTCACGCCGCCTCCACCCTGAACTCCACCTTGACGGCCTGGTACGGGAACTCGATGGCACCCGATTCGGTGCGGTTCAGGATCCCGGCCTGCAGCAGCGCCACGACATCGCCATGCACGCCTTTCACATCACGGCCCACGCGGCGAGCGGCCTCGCGGATGGAAACAGGGCCGGCGCCGCACAGGGCCTTGATGAGCTCCCAGCGCCGTGCGCTCAACACTTTCCACAGCACCTCTGGCGAGGCAAAGCTGATGCGCGCCGCCGGCTGCCGCTTGCGGCCCCGCCATGCGTCTGAAAACACGGCCATGGCGTCTTCCGGTGAACGTACGTCAAGCGTCAGGGTTTTCATGGATCCACCTCGCTATGTCGCGGCGAAAATCCGCGAGCAGTTTTTCCGGCGTCGAGAACAGGTAAGGAAACTCTCTGCCGTCCCGGTGCCGATGGTCCCCTTTGCCGGCCTCGTTGTCGTAGCGGAGTACGCACACGAGGTCCACGACGAAGGCGAGCCTGTACTTGAACGGATGCCGAGAGCCGTCAAGCGGCGCAGGCAACTGCCACAGCACGAGCTCGGCGAAACTCCGTTCCGAGTAGATGATCCGCTGGCGGACGAGTTCCGTCGCGTTCATGGGCCTGATACTGCCAAGCCGGCACAGGTGTTGTCAAAATTGACAACACCACTACGCGCGCGGGACCGCGGCTGCCGCGGAAGCGAAGCGTGCCGGCGCACATCAGCGCGCACGATGCGGCCGGGGAAACATTCATAAATGCTTTTGACAGCCATGCGCCCTCCGTGGCACACACAGGCATCCCGACTTTCAGGCCCTCAGCATGGCTCCACGCGCCACAGCCGACAGGGAAGCAAAGCACTCACGCCGCACTCGCCCCGAACACCCGCCTGAACACACCCACGACGAACCTGAACACCTTCGGCAGCAGCCAGATCGCAAGCAGCACCAGCAGCACCACCAGCGATGCAGCAAGCAGCGGATGCATGATCGCCAGCCACAGCATGCCCGCCGTCGCAACGTCTTCGGTGGATGACAAGGCGATGTTGGAAAAAGGCTCGGGCGAGGTGTTGATCGCCGCTCGCATCCCGGCCTTGGTGGCGTGGCTCGTTGCCGCAAGCGAACCACCCATGATCATCGCCACGGTGCTCCACGCGGCGCTGTCGCCGCCCACGGCAGCGGCCGCGAGCGCAGCGCCGGCGGGGATGCGGATGAAGGTGTGGATGCCATCCCACAAGGAGTCGAGCGCGGGAATCTTGTCGGCGAGGAACTCGACCATGACCATCAGCCCTGACACCCCAAGCACGACGGGATGCGAAAGGATATCGAGCCCCGACGGCAGAGGAGCCCAGTCGAAGTAACCGGTCAGCCCGACGATCAGCAGTACCGCATACAGGCGGATGCCGCTCACGAAGCCGAGGGCGGCGGCGAGGGAGAGGAGTTGGGGGGTGTCTAGCGTGTCCATGGTGGGGCGGATGATGCAGCAGAGGAGGGGCTTTGCAGAAGCTCTGTTGGGCGGGGGATTTTGTCGCGGGCATGGCCCGCTCCTACCGGGACTCGCCTGCTGCAGGAGCGCGCCATGCGCGCGACACCGGCATATCTCAGCTGACTTGATCCCGCCGGCCAGCACGTTCACGATCGACGTACGCACCGAGCGGCCTTCGACCGAGCACCCCACCCCATGTCCAAACCCCGCAACACCACTTTCCCTCCGCCGGAACAAAGCAGCAGCAACAGCCCCTTCGGCGCGCTCGCATCACTGCGCGGCGCATTGCCCCAAGGCACCGATGCCACGCCCACGGCAACACCCGCGAACAGCGCGACAGCACTCAACGGCAAGATCGTGGTGCGGCGCGAGAAGAAAGGCCGCGGCGGCAAGACCGCCACGCTGGTCGAGGGCGTGGCACTCACCGGCGCAGCCCTCGAGGCGTTTGGCCGCGAGATGCGACAGTCGCTGGGTACGGGCGGCGGTATCGAGGGCAACGCCATCGTGATTTCAGGCGATCAGGTGGAGCGGGCGATGAGCTGGCTCCGTGCACGCGGTGCAACACGACTGGTAGCGGGGAACTGATCCGTGACGGGACATTTCGCATTTTTCGATACGAACGAAGGACGCTGCGCGATTGCGTGGACCACGAACGGCATTGCCGGCTTGCAACTGCCCGAGGCAGACGAGGCCGCGCTGCGCGCCGCGATGGCACGCAAGCATGCGGGGTTCACCGAGTCGGAACCAACCAAGGCTGCGAGCGCCGCCATCGCCGGCATTCGCGCACTTCTCTCCGGCGAAGGGCCTGCGCTCGCAGAGATCACGCTCGACATGAGCGGCATCCCGCCCTTCCATCGTCAGGTCTATGAAGAGGCACGCCGCATCCTGCCGGGCCGTACCCGCACCTACGGCGAACTGGCGCACACGCTGGGCAAACCCGGCGCCGCGCGCGCCGTGGGTCAGGCACTGGGCGCCAACCCCTTCGCGCTCATCGTGCCTTGTCATCGCGTGCTTGCGGCGGGCGGCCGGCTGAACGGTTTCTCGGCGCACGGCGGCATACACACCAAACAACGCCTGCTCGAGATCGAAGGCGCGCTGCCCCGTACCGCCGATAGTCTGTTTTGAGGAGTGACACGGTGCGCGCGGCGTTTTAGCGTTACACCCGATACGACACCCACCCGGCGAGGGAGCCGCCGGATACGCAGAGGTTCCTGATCCATGCCCGCACTGGCCGAACGCAACCCACCCGCCCTCTTCCGCTGGCTGTTTTTCCCCGCGATGCTTGCCGCGAGCCTCAGCGTGGCCGTACACCTGTGGAACAGCGGCATGGATGCGGCGAGCGTGATCGGCCTCGCCTCGCTCGTGGCCATCGGCTTCATCGCTGTCTTCGAGCGTATCTACCCGCACCGCAAAGAGTGGAACCAGGGCCACGGTGATGTGGTCACCGACATCGCCCACAACTTCATCACCAGCTATGCACTGCGCGAGGTGCTGAAACTCGCCATCAAGGCGAGCCTGGTGCCAGTGATTGCCGCTGCGGCAGCACACTGGGGCTTTGCCGTCTGGCCCCACCATTGGCCGCTCGCACTGCAGGTCATGCTCGCGGCAGTGATCTCGGAGTTCGGCACCTACTGGATGCACCGCATCACGCACGAGCGCGATTTCTTCTGGCGCTTCCACTCGGTTCACCACAGCCCGCACCGCATCTATTGGCTGAACGCGGGCCGTGACCATCCCCTCGGCATGGTCCTCGACTACACGGCAGGTGCGCTGCCGCTGATCCTCGTCGGCGCACCGCCCGAGGTGGTCGTGTACTTCTATGTTTTCGAGTCCGTGATGGGGCTGGTGCAGCACGCCAATGTGCGACATGACCTGGGCTGGCTCGATTACATCTTCAGCGGTGCCGTGCTGCACCGCTGGCATCACTCGAACCAGGAGCGCGAAGCCAACAGCAACTATGGCTCCAGCCTCATCGTCTGGGACCTCGTCTTCGGCAGCTACTTCAACCCGCGCGGCCGCGAAGCCGGCCCGGATCAGATCGGGCTTTTCGCCATGAAGACCTTCCCGCAGCGCTTCTGGGCATCCTGGACCGTGCCTTTCCGCTGGCGCGACATCAAACGGGCGAACGGGTTATTGCCGGCGCGGGTGGGCTGAGCGCAAAGCGACCTCGGTCCGACAGCCACGGGATCTTCCTTGCCAGCGCAAACAGGCCTCCCTAAACTGGTCAGCCATCTGGTCATTTGGAGGGCGGCTGATGTCAGTCTGGCCGGTTCAAGACGCCAAGGCCCGGTTCAGCGAGCTGCTGGACGCCTGCATCAGCGAGGGCCCGCAAGTGGTCTCCAGACGCGGCACAGAGACTGCCGTCCTGGTACCCATCGAGGAATGGCGGCGGCTTCAAACGGCTGCGCGTCCCTCGCTGAAACAACTGCTCTTGCAGGAGTCTGCACGCACAGAATCCCTTGTACCGGATCGCCGTAAAGCGCGGCGGCGTCCGGTCCCGGCGCTGGGCTGATTGGGGTGTACCTGCTCGACACGAATGTGGTTTCCGAACTTCGCAAACCGCGCCCGCATCCTGCAGTCGTCCAGTGGATAGGCTCCGTCGAAGACCACAGCCTCCATATCGCAACTGTCACGCTCGGCGAGATTCAGGCTGGCATCGAACTGACCCGCGAGCAGGATCCCGCGAAAGCCGCAGAGATCGAGGCGTGGCTCGAACGCCTCAGCGGGTCGATAAACATTCTGGTGATGGATGCTGCGGCATTCCGATGCTGGGCGAAGCTGATGCATCGCCGATCCGATACGCTCTACGAAGACGCGATGATCGCCGCGGTGGCCAAGGTCAACGGCCTGACGGTCGTGACCCGGAATGTGGCGGATTTCGCCGGGTTCGGCGTGCAGCTGCTGAACCCCTTCAAAACAACGGGATCCGTTCAGTCTTGACGGTGCATCGCGAAGACCTGCCACACCCTGACGGGTACGTGCACTCTCCCCGCTGGCCCGGCGCAGGTCAGGAAATCCCCATCAGGTTTTCGCGCTGCCCCATCGCGATCTCGGCGCAGTAACCGAAATCCACCGGCACGTTCAGCCCGCTCACGAAGCTCGCGAGCCGGCTGTTCAGCAGCACCAGCGGTTCGCCCATTTCCTCGGGCGTTGCGAAGCGCCCGTTCGAGGGGCAGAAGGGCTGGATCATCTCGCGGGGGAAATCCTTGGTGAGCTGATCCATGAAGGGCGTGGCCGTCGGCGAGGGTGCGATGCAGTTGATGCGCACATTGCGCTTGGCGAGTTCACCGGCCTTGGTCATCGTGTAGACGATCAGGCATTGCTTGGAAAAGCCGTAGGCATCCGCGCCCATCTCGGCACCGCTCTCGAGCCAGGCCTTGCCCGCATCGAAACCTTCCAGCGCCAGGAAAGCGCGCACGCGCTCGAGATTGCTCTTCCACGCCATGCCGGCAGTGGAGGCAATGGATGCGATGGCGCCGCCGTCTGCGATGCGCGGCAGCAGCGCCTCGGTGAGATGGCGCAGACCGACGAAGTTGATCAGCATCACGTCCACCGCGGGGAACGGCGGGTGCGGCACGCCGGCGCAGTTGAAGAGTGCGTAGATCTCCGGGGGCAGCTTCGCGATCGCGGCATCGATGGACGCCTTGTCCTTCATGTCGGTGCGGATCGCCTGCGCCACCGGCGCCTTCACCTCGCCGATGTCGAGGGCGTGTACTTCCGCGCCGAGCTCGCAGAGCAGCTTCGCGGCGGCGGCGCCCATGCCGCTCGCGCAGCCGGTGATCACGACTTTTTTGCCTTGGTATCCCAGTACATCGTTCATGCAGTCGCTCCTGTTGTTCCCGTGGTGTCGTGGTGCAGACGCTCAGCCGAGCGCCTCGATGGTGATGCGCCTGAAAGCGCCGTCCTGCAATTCGTAGGTGCCTTTGAGCTTCAGCACCCGCTCTTCGCCTTTCCTGAAACTGACGCCGAGAAAATCCGGCACATCCTGCCTGGCGGTGAAACGATCCGTGATCCACACCGTGGCAGTGGCGCCGGATGTGACGATGCGCTCGGCGCTCATCTGATCGCGGAAATTCGCCGTGAGCCAGCCGTAGGTCTGGAGGATCGCCTCGGGGCCTTTCATGACGCCCTGCGCCGAATGCAACTCGACCTCCGGGTGATAGAACGCACGCAGGCGCACGGCGTCTTCGCTGTTGTAGGCCGCGTAGTAGGTCTCCATGAACGCGGCATCGACGAACTCGTGCTGCAGCGTGTGCCAGCCCGCCAGCACCGGGCCGCAGACCGGAAAGATCAGCTCGGCCTGCGCGGGGTGCTGCGAATACGTGAGGAAATCCTCGCGGCGCGCGAACTCTGCAACCACCGCGAGATCCGCCGTGCCCTCCAGCAGATTCAGGTCAAGGCCCGGGTGTATGGCAAGCAGGCCCGGGATGTGCGCGGGCAACTGCAGATAGGCCTGGCGCACCGCCTCGCGGCTGGCGGCATCGGTGCCGTCCTTGAAGGTGATCAACGTGACGCTACGGATCATCGCCTGTCCTCCACTGAATCACTTCGCGGCTTTTTCGTCGGCGTGCTGGCGGATAGCCGCCTCGATGCCCTGCACATAGGCCGTCATGAAACGATCCGCGTTGCCGGAGGCCCAATCGAGCGAGGCCGTGCGGTTGGCGTTCGAATGCTGGAAACGCGGCATCACGTATTTGGCGATCAGCTCGTAGGATTTGCGCGTGGCCTCCGGGCTCGCGGCGTTGTGGGCCAGCACGAGGAAACTGCCGAAGCCGCCG
Organism: Pseudomonadales bacterium; assembly: GCA_044352225.1. GTDB lineage: Bacteria > Pseudomonadota > Gammaproteobacteria > Pseudomonadales > UBA5518 > UBA5518. The sequence goes on from JBILEG010000077.1 coordinate 7,857, forward strand.
GACTGCTCGAGCAATTCATCGATGCGGTTGCACAGATCCTCCGGCGTGCCCACAAGGCCCACACCAAACGCTCCCAGACCACCGCCGGTCCACAGTTCCACCGCCTTGTCGAAGTCCTCGACCTTCGGAAACATCGTGCCGCCGAACTTGTGGAAGTAGTGGAGCATGTCCATCAGGCCGTAGCGCAGATCTTCCTTCGCCTGCTCGCGGGTCTCGGCGATGTGCACGGGGCAGACCACGCGCCAGCGGTCGCGGCTCACGGTCTTGCCGTGTTTTGCCGCGCTTTCCTCGCAGATCGCCCAGCTCTGCGCGAGCGCCTTGAAGCCCTCCGGGCTCGAAGCCGCCACCGAGAGCATGCCGATGCCGTGCTTGCCCGCCGCGAGCGCCCCGGTGGGCGAGATGGCAGAGGCCACCGACATCTCCATGGTGGGCGCCTGGTACGGCAGGATGTGCAGGCGCGCCTCGCGCAGCGTGAACCAGTCGGTCTGCATGGTGACCGTCTCGCCGTGCAGCAGCCGCACCAGTGCGTCCAGCGATTCGTGCATCCGCCGGCGCAGATCGGCCGGATCCACGCCCATCATGTAGGCGTCCGCGATCAACTGCCCGGGCCCTACGCCGAAAATCACGCGCCCGCGGGACTGGTGATCGAGTTGCACGATACGATCGGCCAGGATCAGCGGGTGGTGATAGGCAAGGGAGGACACACCCGTGGCGAGCCGGATGTGGCGCGTGCGCTCGGCAAGGGCTGCGATCATCACCTCGGGAGAGGCGATGCACTCGTAAGCGCCGGAGTGGTGCTCGCCGATCCAGGCCTCGTCGAAGCCCAGACGGTCCATGTGGCAGACGAGCTCCATGTCGGACTCGAGTGCCAGCGTGGGGTTCATGCGGTCGTCGTGGAAGGGAGCCAGGAAGGCACCGAATTTCATGCGCATCGGGCGAAAGCTCATCACGGCCCCCAAAGGCAATTGCACGCGTGGGACCCGGAGCATAAACTCGACAAAACCATCAGTTCAAATTGTTTTTGGTGCAAGGAGCAGAACGATGTCCCAGCCCGGCACCCAGCCTCGCTCCGCCACCATCCCCTTCGTGAGCGGTGCAGGCGCCGAGGGCTCGCACTTCGCCGAGTTCTGCGCCCACCCCGCGAAATTCCTGATGCGCGCACACGCCGAGTGCGGCGAACTCGCGGAGTTCGACCAGGGCGGAATCCTCACCGTACTGATGGTGGGCCCCGAGGCCCAGGAGGCCGTTTTCCGCGCGCCCGACGAGCAGCTGAGCGCCTCGCTCGCCTACCAGTACATGGTACCCATCTTCGGGCAGGGCGTGCAGTACGGCGCGCCCACCGCCATCGAACGCCAGCAACTGCGCATGCACTCGCAGGGACTGCGCGCCGAGCGCATGACCTTCTATGCGCCGATCATCGCGCAGGAGGCCGCGGAGTGGATCCGCAGCTGGGGCGAATCGGGCGAGATGGATTTCTACGAGGGCTTCGCCGACCTCACCATCAAGACCTCCACGCATTGCCTGCTGGGGCCGGAGTTCCGGTACGCGCTGACAGAGGAATTCGCCAAGGCTTATCACGATCTGGGCGCGGCGGTGGATGCCTCCGGCACCGTGGATCACACCGCGCAGAAAGCGGCGTATGCGAGGCGTGACGAAGCACGCGGACGGCTGGGAGACCTGATCAAATCCCGCATCACGCTGCGGCGCGCCGGCAAGGAAGAGCACGACGATCTCCTCGCCGTGTACATGAATTCCACCTACACCGACGGCACGCACCTCACGGACGACCAGATCGCCGGGATGGTCGTGTGGTTCATGTTCGCGGGGCACCACACCAGCGCCAACACCGCGGCCTGGACGCTGGTTGAACTCGCACGCCACCCCGAGTACTGCAGGGAGATCGTGCAGGAAATCGACGGGCTCTACGAAGACGACCCGGAGCTCGGTTTCCGGACGCTGCGCAAGATGCCGCTGATGGAGGGTTTCATCCGCGAGATCCTGCGTGCGCGTCCGCCGCTGAACGCGCTCTCGCGGCGCGTGGTGCAGGACTTCCACTACAAGAATCATGTGATCGAGGCGGGCAAGAACATCATGCTCGCGCCCTACGTGTCGCACCGCCTGCCCGAGTACTACCCGGATCCGGAGCGCTTCGACCCGCACCGTCCGGATCAGCAGAACCCCTTCGCCTACATTCCCTTCGGTGGCGGCTCGCGCAAGTGCGTGGGCAATGCCTTCGCAATCCTGCAGGTGAAGCGCATCTTCTGCGAGCTGCTCCGTCATTACGAATTCGAGCTCGCGGGGCCCGCGGACACCTACGTCGAGATCATGCCCTCGCTGATCCTGCGCCCCAGCGACCCCTGTGTGCTGCGCTACCGCAGGAGACAGGCGGCATGAGCCGGATGTGCGTGACGGTGGACCTCGGGCTCTGCCAGGGCCACAGCGTGTGCCAGGAAGAAGCACCCGAGGTCTTCGAGGTGGTGGAGCGTGACGAGCACTACCCGCAGGTGCGGGTGAAGATCGAACATCCGCCCGAGGAACTGTGGGGCAAGGTGCGCGAGGCCGCGCGATACTGCCCCAACCGCGTGATCCGGATAGTGATGGTGGATGACTGAAACAGGCGGCAGACGCACCGCCACGCACAACGGGACAAAAACGATGACAGACAACACCGCAAGACCTTCCCGCTTTTTCTCGGACAACCCCGACAAGGCCTGGGCCGAGAAACTCTTCCTGGGCTTCATCCCGGTGTGGTTCGCCTTCAACGTGGTCGTGCAGGCCATGGGCTGGCTGAACACCGGCAACTTCTGGAACATCACGCAGAACCTGCTGATGTGGATCCCTTACTGCGTGCTGCTGCCCGCGTTCCTGCGCCGCAACAGCGGCATCCCGTGGCATCAGAGCTACTGGTTCAAATTCAACCTGTTCATTTTCGTGTGGACCTTCTTCGCCACGTATTTCCACACTGAGTACTTCTTCCAGGTGCTGGGCATGCGCTACCGCTTCCCCGAGGTGACGCTGTACCTGGACAGCGCGCTCTGCGGCCCCGACGAGATCAG
>JBILEG010000499.1:0-2837 GCA_044352225.1 Pseudomonadales bacterium
GCTCGCCGGAGGTGGCGGCGTGAAACCGAACGAGCGCTGTCGGCATAGACACCGAGGAGCACCCGGTCACACAGCACGTTGATGAGCCGAGGCACACCGCCGCTGGCAGCGTGGATGCGACGCAGCGACCAGTCGGGAAAAACCTCGTCATAAACGCCGGCCACCGCAAGGCGATGGTGGACGTAGCCGCGGGTTTCACCGAACGTCAGCGGTTTGAGGTGATAGCGTGCAGTCACGCGTTGAGCGAACTGCCTGAGTTCTGGCAGAGCGAGTTTGTCGTTCAGTTCGGGCTGGCCGATCAGCACGAGTTGCAGGAGTTTGGTCTCGTCGGTTTCGAGATTCGTGAGCAACCGTATCTGCTCCATTGTATCTACGGGAAGGTTCTGGGCCTCGTCGATCAAAACGACCGTGCGGAATCCCCGCGCATGCGTATCCATCAGGTGTGCCAGAAGGCGATCCACCTGCTTGCGGATATTGCCCGGATCCTCGGCAGGCGGCAGCCGCAACTCGTCGCAGATGGTGGCGACGAGATCCGTTGGCGACTGCATCGGGTTGATGATGAACGCGACTTCCGTTCCTTCCGGAAGTTGCTGCAGGAGGCAACGGCAGACGGTGGTCTTTCCGGTTCCAACGTCTCCTGTAAGCAGAACGAAGCCACCGCCCGCACCCACCCCGTACATCAGGTGTGCGAGCGCCTCGCGGTGCTGGTTGCTCAGGTACAGGTAGTGCGGGTCTGGCGCAATCGAGAACGGAAGCGCCCGGAACCCGAAGTACTGCTGGTACATGCAGCGACTACCCGCGCAGCGTGATGCGCACGCTTACCTTGCCGGGTTCGGACTCCCGCTCTATGTTGAACTCGGCTGCGCTCACGCCATGCGAGCCTTCGAGTAAAAAGAGCCACTTCACGAGAGCGTTGAAATCGGCGCCTTCCATCCACAGCCTGACGCCGTCCTCACCCGCGGGCTCGTAACGGCGGATTGAAAGCCCTGCTTGCTCCGCTGTCTCGTTCACCACGGTTGCGAGGGGCTCCTCGGATCCTGGAGCCGGCATGGCGCCGCCCACCGAACCGCTGCCATGAGACTGCAGCCACGAAAGGAGTTCTCTCTCTGCCTGAAGACGCCTGGCGGCCGCATCGACGTGCGCAACCAAGGGAGCGATCATCAGCACGTACACCAGAACGGCGGCTGCGAACCATCCGAGTCCGCGCAGTGCGATCCTGTCACGCTCTCCAAGCCGGTCATGAAAGGCAAGCAGGCGCTGGCCCGCGTCGGATGCCATCAGACGGCTTGCAAGGTCCTCGGCCTGCCGACGCATTTCGGCGCTGAACACAGCAATGTCTGCCATTCAATTGCTCCTCAATTCGAGCCTTGCACTCGCGACACCGGCTTCCTCGCTAGCAGAGAGCACGCGGGCGCCCGCGCCTGCACCTCCGAGGACCTGGCCAAGTTTGTCGAGTTGCCCCATGGCCTGCGCGTTCACCTCCGCCCCCATGGCCCCGCTCGATGCGTCGTAGCGCAGGCTCTTGACGGTGATGCCCTTCAATTCAGGATCGGACAAGGCAGCGGCGAGCGCGGCAAGGGATCGCATGCCATCACTGCCTTTGCTCGCTCCGGCCGCGAGTCTGCGCTCAGCCTGCCGGCGCAGGCTCACGATCCGGTTTTCATCGGGGAACATGCGGCGGAACTCCTTGACGGAGGCGTCGTAGGTGTCGCGGGCCTGGCCCTCGAGTGTCCATGCCGTCACGAGGCTGGACGTGGCGAAAAGCGCGAACCCGGCGGCCGCCGCAATCCACGCTTTGCTCCAGTCCGTTGCGGAATCACTGCTCGTCCCGGAGGGGCGGTAGCCCCCCTGGCAGAGGTTAAGCACCGGATCTGCGCCCCGCGCATGGCGCGCAAGGAGTTCTACCAAGGTCTCGGTGTAATTCGTACGTCGAACCGGCAACTGCAGGCCTTGCTCTATCTCGGTAGCCAGGAGGTCCGCACGGGCGATGTCGTCCGGGCTCGCCGCGCAGGCGCTGATCTCGATACGGGAGCACGGCATGGCGCGCTGCTTGAGCGCCAACCCAAGCATGAGCGCGACGTTCTCGTTCTCCACCACGATCCCACGGCACACGCCGAGCTTGATGTGGGAGCGCGACCAGTGCACGTGGACGAAGATGGAACCGGGTTCGCGCGGGAGCAGCAAATGCTCGGGAATCATGGCGACCGGAGACAGCCCGGCCGCGTGCAGGACCTCGAGCCAGGCGATCATCTGGGAGTGCGCGACGATGCCCACCGGAACGCTGTCACCGAAACGCTGCGCCGACAAAGCGAGATGGGTCTGACGCAAATCCCCGGCGACCTGATCCTCGATCATGTAAGGGAGCGCCTTGCGTATATGGGCACTCTGACGCGACGGAATACTGACTTCAGCGAGATTGACCGCGCTCCCCGGCACGAAAATGACGACCTCGGCACGCTCTGCCGCGTGCCCGGCCTGGACTCGGACCCGACCAAGCGGTCCTTGCCCCTGCCCAAGGAGCTTGTTCACCGGATCCATGAGAGCCCAGGCCACGACGGTGTTCTCGTCTGGAATCTTGTGCTCGAGGTGTACTGCCAGCCAGTTCTTCCCGGCCATGATTGCCCCTATATCCGGGTAGCGTCGCTACGCCCGGTGATGATGGTGCTGCCCTTTTTCGGATCCCGTTCGATCCGTGTTTCAAACCTGACGTGACGGTCACGGTACCGGGCATGGACCTGCAGCGAGAAAAAGCTGCTGCGTACATCCAGTGCCGTGGTGGCGGTTCCGAACAGGGTTGCGACCTGTGGATCCGCAGCGTCACGGATCGGCTGCTGATC
>JBILEG010000392.1:0-3757 GCA_044352225.1 Pseudomonadales bacterium
GCTACGGCTGCAGCGGTTGCCGAGGTGCGGGTAGCATCCGAGCCTGTTGCCGCGACCGACTCCCCTCTGGAAGAGATCCGCTACGTCAAGACAAAGGTCGAGGCTGCAAAGCAATCGCACTGGGTGGATAGCCGTCTCGTTGCCGCGAACGCCAACGACCAGACCGCCGACATCTTCCGGATTCTCCGCACCAAGGTCCTGCTTCCCATGAGGGAGAACGGCTGGCAGACCGTAGCCATCGTCGGTGCGACTCCGGGGGTGGGCAAAACCACCATCGCGTCCAATCTGGCGCTCTCGATCGCACTGGATTCGAACCAGAGCGTCCTGCTGGTCGATGCGGATCTGCGCCGTCCCAAAGTTGCCGACTACTTCGGTATCAAGGTTGAGCATGGTTTGGCGGAATACCTCGCCAGCAAAGCGGATCTGGGCGATTTGCTCGTCAATCCCGGGGTGGAACGCCTGGTCGTGCTTCCCAGCCGGGGTTCGGCACAGAACTCCACCGAGCTGCTCAGCAGCCGGCGCATGCAAGAACTCCTGCCCGAGCTTCGCAACCGTTATGCGTCGAGGATCGTGATCTTCGACTTGCCCCCCTTGCTCGCGACGGGGGATGCCCTCGCATTCCTGCACAACTTTGATTGCGCGCTCCTCGTGGTCGAGAACGGACGCAACACGGCAGAGGAGTTACAGGAGGCCAGGCGGCTGATGCAGGGAACCAATTTCCTCGGGTGGGTGCTCAACAAGGGTGACGCGGGAAGCGGCTCGGCCTACTACCACTATGGCGCCACTGGCTGATTCCGGCTAAACCCCATGTACGAGGCTTTTTTCGGCCTGAACCGGCGGCCCTTCTCCCTGACGCCCGATCCGGACTTCCTGTATCTGAGCAAGCAGCACGCCGTGACGCTCGCCATGCTCGAATACGGTCTGGGCAGCCAGGCCGGTTTCACCCTCATCACGGGTGAAATAGGCTCGGGCAAGACCACCCTCATCCGCCACATCCTCAAGCATATCGGCGGCGATGTGACCGTTGGGGTCATCACCAACACCCATCGCAATTTCGGCAACCTGCTCACGTGGATCCTGTCGGCCTTCGGGCTGGAGCGCAAACACACCGACAAGGTCGAGATGTACCAGCAGCTCATCGACTTCGTGGCGACGGAATTCCTTCAGGGGCGGCGCGTTGTCCTCATCGTCGACGAAGCCCAGAACATGGACGTCGAGACGCTCGAAGAACTGCGTTTGCTGTCGAACATGAACATCGGTGACGAGTTGTTGCTGCAACTCGTCATCGTCGGGCAACCCGAGTTGCAGCAGACACTGATGAGGCCGGAACTGGCCCAGTTCGCGCAGCGCATCTCCGTCGAACACCACATAACGGCACTGGATCTTGCCCAGACCCGCAGTTACATCGACCACCGCATCCGGACTGCCGGCGGCCATGAAGGCCTGTTTGATCTCTATGCGTCGGCAGTGGTGTACTACTTCAGCCGGGGTGTCCCCCGGGCCATCAACAACATCTGTGACATGGCCCTTGTGTACGGGTTTGCAGAAGAAGCAAAGCCCATCACCTGCGAGATCGTCATGGAAGTGATCAAGAGCAAGCGCCTCATCCGTCAGCAGGCGGGGCGTTCGGAGCGGGACTCTTCGGACGAGCGTTTGCGTCAGATGGTGCTCGAGATAAAGGGAATAGACATGGCGGAGGCCGACTGAGACATGGACGCTCCTGAACAGCAAATGCACCCCTACTGGAAGCAAGGCCCGGCGGGCATCCTTGTCATAGCCCTGGTCGGCGTCCTTATCGCTTTCGCTTTCAGGGACGGTCTCGCCGATCTCTACGTTCGTTGGTCGACCCGGGAGGAGTACGGGCACGGCTTCCTGTTGCCGGTGATTGCAGCCTACTTCCTGTGGCAGGACAGGGTGGCAATTTCGCGAACGGAATTCAGGCCTTCGTGGGCTGGTGCAGCGGTGCTCGTGGTGGCGTGCGCCGCTTTTCTGGTGGGGGATATCAGCAATCTCTGGCTGCTGGAGCAGTACGCGTTCATCCTTGCACTGTTCGGCATTTCGCTCGCGCTTTTCGGGTGGTGCGGCGTCAAGTTCATCCGGGTTCCGCTGATCCTTCTGTTCTTCGCCATCCCGCTCCCTGCGTTTGTCCAGGTCACGCTGTCGATCAAGCTCCAGATGCTGTCCACCCAACTTGGCGTGGGCGTGATCAAGCTCGCCGGCATTCCGGTTTTCGTTGAAGGCAACGTCATCGACCTCGGTATCTACAAGCTTCAGGTAGCCGAGGCCTGCAGTGGTTTGCGCTACCTGTTCTCGCTGATGAGTTTCGGTTTCATCTGTGCGGTCATTTACAGGGTCGAGCGATGGAAGCGGGTGGTGGTGTTCCTGTCCACCATTCCCATCACTGTCCTGATGAACAGTTTCCGCATCGGCGTGATCGGCATACTCGTGGACAACTTCGGCATCCATATGGCCGAGGGTTTCATGCATGATTTCGAAGGCTGGAGCATTTTCGGTGCCTGCCTTGCCCTGCTGTTCCTCGAGATGTGGGCGCTCACCAAGGTGGGCAAACGCATGTCTTTCCGTGCTGCGTTCGGTTTGGACGAAGTCGAGCGATTCCCTGTCGGAACCGCGTTCAGCCGGCGACCGCTCTCCAAACCCCTTCTGGTGTGCGTGCTCATCATCGTCACGGCTGCCGGTGTGGCTGCGGTTGCCGGCGGGCGGGAGCAGCACAAGCCGCTGCGCAAGCCGCTCGTGCTTTTCCCGGACCGTGTCGGTGACTGGGCGGGTCATCAGGGGCGGTTGGAGGCGGATACGCTCCGTACGCTGGAGTTGAGCGACTACGTGATTGCTGACTATTCGTCCGCCGATCCCAAGGCACAGGTCAATTTCTATGTGGCCTACTACGAAACCCAGCATCAGGGCGCTTCCGTGCATTCCCCGGAGGTCTGCATTCCGGCCGGCGGTTGGGAGATCGGTTCGATTTCGCGGCGCGAGTTCCCCTTCAGCACCGCGTCCGCGTCAACGCTAAGCTACAACCGGGTTGTCATACGCAAAGGCCTGTCGAAGCAACTCGTCTACTACTGGTTCCAGCAGCGTGGCAGGACGCTGGCCAATGAGTTCCACATGAAGTGGTACATCTTCATGGATGCGATCAGGCACAACAGGACTGACGGTGCGCTCGTCCGGCTGACGACCCCCATTCTGCCGGGGGAGTCCGAGGATGCAGCCGAACGCCGTTTGCAGGAGTTCGCTTACCAGATGATGCCGGTCTTGCCCGAATATGTTCCCGACTAGCGGCTGCCCCCGAAGCAACCCCGTCCCGGCAGGATCCTTCATGCCCTCACGTACCAGCATGGCAGCAACCCGTTTCAAAGGAGCAATCACAATGCGCGACTGGCCCATCCTCGCAAGGATCCTTTCATTGTCGTGCGTGCTTGCCCTCGCAGCATGCCAAAGCTCCGAGGAAAAAGTGGGCGAGTACCTCGACAGTGCCCAGAAACTGATTGCCGAGAAGCAATTGGAAAAGGCCCAGATACAGATCCGTAATGCACTCAAGATCGACGACGGGAACGCTCGCGCCTATCTGCTCCTCGCCGACACATACGAGGCCCAGGCAAAGTTCCAGCAGATGTACGGAGCGCTGTCCAAGGCCTCCGAAATCGATGACAAGAGTGCCGCTGCGTTTCGCGGACTCTCCAAGCTTCTCCTGATGAGCGGTGAACTCGACAAGTCCCGGGAGAATCTGGACAAGGCTGTA
>JBILEG010000050.1:0-12812 GCA_044352225.1 Pseudomonadales bacterium
AGCCGCACCCGGGAATCGGTCGGCGCGCTGTCGGGGAAGGCCTTGAAGATCGAGGTGACGGTGCCGGAACTGTGCGCTTTCATCCTGCCGGGGTCCGAGGGCATCCGGCTCGTGGGGCACTTCGAGGGGCGCGCTGACTGCACCGTGAGCGGTGCCACCTCCGATTTCATCGCCCTGCTGCTCGCCGAGGACAAACCCGCCGCGCTGGTGAACGGGAAACTCAAGGTCTCGGGAGACAGCGCACTGCTGCTGGGGCTCGAGAAAGCACTTTCAGCGCTCGATCTCGACTGGGAACAACGCCTCGCCACGCTGGTGGGCGATGTGCCAGCGCACCAGGTGGGGCGGTTCGCGCGCAGTTCGGCGGAATTCGGTCGCCGTGCACGCGGGAGTTTCGAGCGTCACCTCGAGGAATTCATCCACGAGGAAGCACGCCTCGCGCCGCCGCGCGCCGAGGTCGAGGACTTCTTCGCCGACGTACGCGCGCTCGCCAATCGCGTTGCCCGCCTCGAAGCAGGCATCCGGCGGCTCGGCAGGCGGATGGCGGAACGCCAACCGCGCCCGAGCTCCTGAGGCACACTGCGATGTCGCGTATCGGCCGGCTCTTCCGCATCGCACGCGTGTGCTGGAAGCACCGGCTCGACACCTTCCTCGAACTCGACCGCCTGCAGGGCCCGCTTTCGCTCACGCTGCCCTCGCGCTGGCTGCCACCGCCCACAGCGCCGCGGGCCGAGCGTCTGCGCAAGGCGCTGGAAGACCTCGGGCCCATCTTCATCAAATTCGGGCAATTGCTGTCGACACGGCGCGACCTCGTGCCCGAAGACATCGCCAATGAGCTGAACGCACTGCAGGACCAGGTGGCGCCTTTCGAGCCGGCCAAGGCGCGCGCGATCGTCGAGCGCGCACTGGGCAAGAGCGTGACCGAACTGTTCGGCAGCTTCGAGGCGCAGCCGCTTGCCTCGGCATCGGTGGCACAGGTGCACGCAGCCACGCTGCACGACGGCAGCAACGTGGTGGTGAAGGTGCTGCGCCCGGGCATCGAACGCACCATCCGGCAGGATCTGGGGCTTCTCTACACGCTCGCACGCGCCATACGCCGCTTCCACCCCGACGGCTGGCGTCTGCGCCCCGAAGAGGTCGTACGCGACTACGAGCAGGTGGTGCTCGACGAACTCGATCTGCAGCGCGAAGCGGCCAACACCTCGCAGTTGCGTCGCAATTTCCAGGACTCCGATCTGCTCTATGTTCCGGAGGTGTACTGGGACTACACGCGGCGTGACGTCTTCGTGATGGAGCGCATCCACGGCATACCGGTCTCGGATGTCGTGCGGCTGCGCGAGGCCGGCGTTGATCTCAAGGAACTCGCGGAGCGCGGCGTGAAGATCTTCTTCACGCAGGTCTTCCGCGACAGTTTCTTCCACGCCGACATGCACCCGGGGAACATTTTCGTCGACCCAGGCAATCCGCTCGCGCCGCGCTACATCGGCATCGACTGCGCGATCATGGGCAGCCTGAGCGACTTCGACCAGTACTACCTCGCGCGGAACCTCCTCGCGATCTTCCAGCGCCGTTACCGCGAAGTGGCCGAGTTGCACATCGAATGCGGCTGGGTACCACCGGGCACGCGGGTGCAGGATTTCGAGTCGGCCATGCGCGCGACCTGCGAGCCCATCTTCGAGAAACCGCTCGGCGAGATCTCCTTCGGGCAGCTGCTGGTGTACCTGTTCCAGACCGCGCGGCGCTTCGACATGGAGGTGCAGCCCTCGCTGGTGCTGCTGCAGAAAACCCTGCTGCACATCGAGGGCCTCGGCCGGCAGCTCTATCCCCAACTCGACCTGTGGGCCACCGCCAAGCCCTTCCTCGAGGACTGGTTCGCCGAGCGCTACTCGCCGAAGATGATCCTCGAGAAAATCCAGCGGCGCGCACCGGGCTGGCTGGAGCAGTTGCCCCAGCGTCCGGAACTGCTCGCGGGGCGACTGGAGACCGCACTCGGTCGCAGCGCACCCGCGGCTGCACGCCAGTCTCCACCTCCGGCACCGCTTCGGGATCGTCGCAGGGCCTGGGAGCTGGCGATCGCCGTGGGTGGCGTTCTGCTGCTCAACCCGCAGGCCGCCGAGGGCATGGGACACTGGCATCCGGCGACCTGGATTTTCTTGGCCCTCGCCGTTCACGCACTGATGGCAGGGCGCCGGGATGCGTAAGCTCAGGCTGCAGTCGCAGGCTTCGGAGACACGGTAATGATCTGCACGGAGCAATCACTCGATCGCGTGAACTGGAACGATCAAGGGCTGGTACCCGCGATCGCGCAGGATCACGCGACCGGGAAGGTGCTGATGCTGGCCTGGATGAACCGCGAGGCCTTGCGCTGCACGATCACGGAACAACGGGCCGTATACTGGTCACGCTCGCGCGGCAGACTCTGGCGCAAGGGCGAAGAATCGGGTCATGTGCAGCGCCTGCACGACATCCGCCTCGACTGCGATGCAGACGCGATCCTGCTCAGCGTGGAACAAGTGGGCGGCATCGCGTGTCATACGGGCAGGGAGCATTGCTTCTTCCTCCGCCTCGGTGACGGGAACTGGCAAGAAGCAGAGGCGGTCACCAAAGACCCGCGAGCCATCTATGGGGGCGGCGATGTCTGATCTTCTGCAGGCTCTGGACAGCGTGATCCTGGAGCGCCGGCAGTCCGGCGATCCCGGTAGTTCCTACGTAGCAGGTCTGTGCTACAAGGGGCTGGATGCCATCCTGAAGAAGATCGCCGAGGAAAGCGGCGAGACGATCATGGCCGCGAAAGATGCGCAGCACGGCGGAGACCCGACGGCAGTGGTGAAAGAGACCGCCGATCTCTGGTTCCACTCTCTGGTGATGCTCTCCTCGCTCGGGCTCGGGTCGGAACAGGTCATGGCCGAACTCGAGCGGCGCTTCGGACTCTCGGGAATCGCGGAAAAATCCGCTCGCGGCGACAGGAATCCATCCACACAAGGCGTCTGAACACAGGCGCCATCACACGCACCGGAGAACACCTATGGGCAATCTGGGCATGACAGAGCTGTTCGTCATCCTCGCTATCGTGGTCCTGCTGTTCGGCACCAAGCGGCTCGGCTCGCTCGGATCCGACCTCGGCTCGGCCATCAAGGGCTTCCGCTCATCCATGAAAAGCGATGAGGACAAGGAGAAGCTCACCGCAAAGGAACAGCCCGGCGAGGTGATCGAGGGCACGGCCAAACGCGCTGAAGAGAAGCACTGAGGCGCGGCAGGCGTGTTCGATATCGGCTTCTCGGAGCTCCTGCTGATTGCGGTGGTGGGGCTTCTGGTGCTCGGTCCCGAGCGCCTTCCCGTCGCCGTGCGCACGACCTCCCTCTGGATAGGCCGACTGCGCCGGCAGTTCACGGAGATCCGTGCCGAAGTGGAGCGCGAGATCGGCGCCGACGAAATCCGCGCGCAACTGCGCAACGAGGAAATCATGGACCAGCTGCGCGAGTCCCGTGAGGTCCTCGAGTCGACCTCGCGCGAGATCAGGCAACCGCTGATGGAGGCCGGGGAGGCCGTGCGCGAGAGCAAGGATACGCCCGCGGCATGAGCACCGAGCGCGAGATGTCCCTGGTGGAGCACCTCTCGGAGCTTCGCGACCGGCTGCTCCGCGCAGTTGCGGCCATATTCGTCGCCTTCCTGCCCTTCGGGTACTTCGCGAACGATGTGTTCGCCTTCGTGTCGGAGCCGTTCCGCGAACTGTTCCCGGACGGCGAGGCGATGATGATCGCCACCGATCCCACATCCCCGGTGTTCACGCCCTTCAAACTTGCCTTCGTGGCAGGCGCCCTCGCGGCGATGCCTTACGTGCTTTACCAGGCATGGGCGTTCATCGCGCCCGGTATGTACCGGCACGAGCGGCGCTTCGCGCTGCCCTTGATGGTCTCCAGCGTGGCGCTCTTTTATGCCGGCGTGGCATTCGCCTACTACGTGGTCTGCCCGGTGATTTTCGCCTTCATCGCGAGCACCACGCCCGAGGGCGTGAAGATGATGCCCGACATCATGCGCTACCTCGATTTCGTGCTGGCGATGATGTTCGCCTTCGGTTTTGCCTTCGAGATCCCGGTGGCCACGGTGCTGCTGGTGTGGGCTGGCATCACGACGCCAGCGTCCCTGGTAGAGAAACGCCCCTACCTCATCGTCGGATGCTTCGCAATCGGAGCGGTGCTGACACCGCCGGATGTGGTGTCGCAGACACTGCTGGCCTTGCCGATGTGGATCCTCTTCGAGGCCGGCGTGGTTGCCAGTCGTCTGGTGATCGAGCGCCCGTCACCCACGATCGGGGCGGAGTGAGCTCTCAGGTTTCCAGCAGGAAGGTCACGGGCCCGTCGTTCAGCAGGCTGACCTGCATGTCGGCGCCGAACACCCCGCAGCCAACATCCGCGTGCGCGGCACGCAGGCCGAGGACGATGCGTTCGAAAAGCAGACGTGCGAGCACAGGCTCTGCCGCGCTCGTGAAACTGGGGCGCAAACCGCGCGAGGTGTCTGCCGCCAACGTGAATTGCGATACGGCCAGCACTCCGCCGCCCGCCTGGCGCACATCGAGGTTCATGCGCCCGCGTTCGTCGGGAAACACGCGATAGGCGAGCAGCCTCGCCACCATGGCGTCGGCTCGGGCTTCCTCATCGCCCTGCTGCACGGCTACGAAGGCAAGCAGCCCGGGCCCGATGCTCCCTACTACCTTTCCTTCAACCTCGACCGAGGCATATCGCACCCGCTGGATGAGTGCCCGCACCGCCCGATTCCCGGCTCAGTCCCCGGATTTCTGCCGCTCGGCGCGACGGCGGTCGGGTTCCTTCAGGAACCTCTTGCGCACGCGGATGTTCTGCGGCGTCACCTCGACCAGTTCGTCGTCTTCGATGAATTCCAGCGCCTGCTCGAGCGACATGCGGATCGGGGGCGTCAGCAGGATGTTCTCGTCGGAACCCGCGGCACGGATGTTGGTGAGCTGCTTTGCCTTGGTGGGATTCACCGTGAGGTCATTGTCACGGCTGTGCAGGCCGATGATCTGTCCCTCATAGATCTCTACGTTGGCACCAATGCACAGGCGCCCACGCTCCTGCAGGTTGAAGAGCGCATAGCCAAGGGCCTTGCCGGTCACCATCGAGACCAGCACGCCGTTGATGCGGGCGGCAAATTCGCCCGGCTTGAGCGGGCCGTAGTGATCGAAGATGTGCGTGAGGATGCCGGTGCCAGAGGTCATCGTCAGGAACTGGCTGCGGAAGCCGATGATTCCGCGAGAGGGAATGAGGTACTCGAGCCGCACACGGCCCTTGCCATCCGGCACCATGTCGCGGAGCTCGCCACGACGGCGCCCGAGCTCTTCCATCACGCCGCCCTGATGCCCTTCCTCGCAATCGACGAGGAGCATTTCGTAGGGCTCATGGATGACACCCTCGACTTCGCGACGGATGACCTCGGGTCTGGAGACGCCGAGTTCGTAGCCTTCGCGGCGCATCTTCTCGATCAGGACCGAGAGGTGCAATTCGCCACGGCCAGAGACCACGAAGCGGTCAGGCGTGCTGCCTTCCTGCACGCGCAGCGCTACGTCATGCAGCAGTTCCCGGTCGAGGCGGTCGCGGATGTTGCGGCTGGTGACGAATTGCCCCTCTCGACCAGCGAAGGGCGAGTCGTTCACCTGGAAGGTCATGCTTACCGTCGGCTGGTCGACGTGCAGCGGCGGCAGAGGCTCTGGGGCGTCCGGCGCACACAGCGTGGCCGAGATCTTGAGACCGTCGATGCCGGTGATGCTGATGATGTCGCCGGCCTCCCCCTGCGGCACTTCCTGCTTCTCCAGGCCGAGGTGGCCCAGCACCGACAGGATGCGAGCGTTGCGCTTGGCGCCGTCGGCATCGATGACGGCGACCTGCATGCCCGGGCGGACGGTGCCGCGGGTGATGCGGCCTACGCCGATCACGCCCACGTAGTTGGAATAGTCGAGGGCACAAATCTGCATCTGGAACGGGCCGTCCGGATCAGCTGGCGGCGGCGGCACGCGATCGACAATCAGTTGCAGCAGCGGCGCCATGTCTTCCGCCATCTGGTCGGGCTCGGGGCCGGCGATGCCGTTAAGCGCCGAGGCGTACATCACGGGGAAGTCGAGTTGGGTCTCGGTGGCACCGAGACGGTCGAAGAGATCGAAAACCTGATCGACGACCCAGTGGGGCCGGGCACCCGGACGGTCGACCTTGTTCACCACCACGATGGGGTTCAGGCCGGCCTCGAAGGCCTTGCGTGTCACGAAGCGCGTCTGGGGCATCGGGCCGTCCACCGCATCGACCAGCAACAGCACACTGTCGACCATCGAGAGGATGCGCTCCACCTCGCCGCCGAAGTCGGCGTGGCCGGGAGTGTCGACGATGTTGATGCGGTAGCCGTTCCAGTCGATCGCGGTGTTCTTCGCGAGGATGGTGATGCCGCGCTCACGCTCCTGATCGTTGGAATCCATGATGCGCTCCTTGCCCGCGTCTCGGCGGGAGAGGGTTCCGCATTGCTGGAAGAGCCGGTCGACCAGCGTGGTCTTGCCGTGGTCGACGTGGGCGATGATGGCGATGTTGCGCAAACGTTCCCGCACAGGAACCTCGAGGGGCGTGTTGGAGGGGGGGGCCCGCAAAGCGGGGCCGGGCATTCTATGTCTACAACCCGCCCGGCAGGCCGTGTCGATAGGGCGGATTTCTCACATCGTCTGCACACTCAATCGTCAGAAACGCAGATTGGCACCTCCTTGGTGCGCCATGCACCAAATCAATGCAAAGGAGCGCTGCTGCGGGAGATACGCACGCAGGAACTTGCTGTTCTAGCAAGCAATTCTCTTTTGCTTCCGTGGCATATATATTGCTGCCCGCCTTCTCACCGGTATCAGGGGGCTGCTGAACAGATCCCCCTATCAGTTTCCAAACCCGGGCTCACCGCCCTTTCGTTCCCCTGGAGGACATCATGTCGGAGCAGACCCTCAAGTTGATCAAGGAAAACAGCGTGAAGTGGGTTGATCTCCGCTTTACCGACACCAAGGGCAAGGAGCAGCACGTCACCATCCCCTCGTCGGAAGTCAACGTTGGCTTCTTCGAGGACGGCAAGATGTTCGATGGCTCGTCCATCGCCGGCTGGAAGGCGATCAACGCCTCCGACATGCTCCTGATGCCCGATGACAGCACCGCGGTACTTGACCCCTTCTTCGACGAGACCGCCGTCATCCTGCGCTGCAACATCCTCGAGCCCGACACCAAGCAGGGCTACAACCGTGACCCGCGCTCCATCGCGGCACGCGCCGAGGAGTACATGCGCTCCACCGGTATCGCCGACAGCGCCCTCTTCGGGCCCGAGCCCGAGTTCTTCGTCTTCGACGACGTGAAGTGGCACGCCGACATCAGCGGCGCGATGTACCAGATCTTCTCCGAAGAAGCCGCCTGGGCCTCCAAGCACAACTTCGATGAAGGCAACGTGGGGCACCGTCCGGGCGTGAAAGGCGGTTACTTCCCCGTTCCGCCGGTCGACTCCCTCCACGACCTGCGCGCTGCCATGTGCAACGCGATGGAAAAGATGGGTCTCGCCATCGAGGTGCACCACCACGAAGTGGGCACGGCAGGCCAGTGCGAAATCGGCGTGGGTCCCGCGTCCATCGTCCAGAAGGCAGACCAGGTCCAGATCCTGAAGTACTGCGTGCACAACGTGGCACATGCCTATGGCAAAACGGCCACCTTCATGCCCAAGCCTCTCGTAGGCGACAACGGCTCGGGCATGCACGTGCACCTGTCCTTCTCGAAAGACGGCAAAAACCTGATGGCCGGTGACGGCTACGCGGGCTTGAGCGACATCGCGCTCTGGGTGATCGGTGGCATCATCAAGCATGCCCGCGCGATCAACGCTTTCACCAACCCGGGCACGAACTCCTACAAGCGCCTGGTGCCGGGCTATGAAGCGCCGGTGATGCTGGCTTACTCGGCCAAGAACCGTTCCGCTTCGCTGCGCATCCCGGCGGTCTCGAGCCCGAAGGCACGCCGCGTCGAGATCCGCTTCCCCGACCCGAGCGCGAACCCCTACCTGGGTTTCGCAGCCCTGATGATGGCTGGCCTCGACGGCATCCAGAACCGCATCCACCCCGGCGATGCGCTCGACAAGAACCTCTACGACCTGCCGCCCGAAGAGGCGGCACAGGTGCCGACCGTCTGCGGCAGCCTGGACATGGCACTCGCCGCACTCGATTCGGACCGCGCCTTCCTCACCGCCGGCGGCGTGTTCGATGACGACATGATCGACGCCTACATCACGCTGAAGCAGGAAGAGATCGACCGTCTGCGCATGACCACGCACCCCGTCGAGTTCGACATGTACTACAGCTGCTGATCCGTCCGCGCGAGCGGGCACGGGCCCGCATCTCCGAAAGGAGGTGCGGGTTTTTTTTTGGCTCGCTGGCCGCATCGGGAACGTGCGGGGTATAAAGAGTCCGGGCACATGGTCACGACAGGAGCGACGATGCCACGCATCCCCGGAATTGCCCTGTTCGCTCTCATCTCGGCGGCGCAGATCGGCACGGCCGTGCACGCGGATATCTACAAGACCGTCGACAAGGACGGGAAAGTGGTGTTCTCCGATCAGCCTGCGGGCAATGCGGAGCCGGTCAGGCTCGGGCCGACGAATTCAATGCAGGCACCGACGGGCGCCAGAGCGCAGGAAGACGGCGCTCCCGTCGATGAAGATGCCGCTCCCCTGTATGAGTCACTCGACATCACCTCGCCTGCAAACGGCGGTACGGTCAACAATCCTGCAGGCAACGTGCTGGTGCTCTTCCAGCTGTCGCCGGCGCTGCGGGAGGGACACAGCACCCGCCTGCTGATCGACGGCACGCCGGGCGGCATGCCCGCCGAGGGCGGCTTGCTGGCTCCGGGCAACGCGCGCGGGGAGCACCGGTTCGAGGTGCAGGTAGTAGACGCGGCAGGCGTCGTTCTCCGGACGTCCGCGCCAGTACACATCACCGTGTTCAGAAGCCCCATCCGCGACAAACCGGGTCGCCCGCGCAACCACTGAGGCATCAGGCGGCCACCTGCTTGACCCACACGACGCACCAATATGGTGCGTATAATCCGTGCGTCTGTACCAACACGGCTCTAATCCCCTGTTTTCAGGGGCCACGGTTGATGGCTCGGATATTGCTCACCTGCCTCAACCCTCAAGCGCCGCCACGGGAGCGGGTTCGCCATGCCTCCGGAGATGTTCCATACCCGGCTGCTCGACAACCTGACGACCGCGATCCTGCTGGTCGATGCGGGCATGCGCGTCATCTACCTGAACCCGGCCGCGGAGGGTCTGCTGGAGGTGAGCAGTGCCCGTATCGTGGGAGAAGAGATCGAGCGTGTGCTGCAGGAAGACAGCGACACCGCGGCCTCGCTCCAGCGGGTGCTGGAATCCGGAGTGGGCTTCACCAAACGGCAGGCGACGCTGCACTTGGGCGTCGGCAAGGAAATGACGGTCGATTACGTAGTCACGCCCGTCACGCTGGAAAGCGAGGCCCTGATCATCGAGATCCAGCCGCTCGACCGGCTGATGCGCATCAGCCGGGAGGAAGCGATCCTCTCGGCCCAACACCTGTCGCAACTGCTGGTGCGCAGCCTTGCCCACGAGATCAAGAACCCGCTCGGCGGGCTTCGGGGGGCGGCGCAATTGCTGGCCCGCGAACTCGCATCGGAGCAGCTGACCGACTACACCAACGTGATCATCGAGGAAGCCGACCGGCTGCGGAACCTCGTCGATCGCCTCCTGAGCGCACCGCGGCGCATCACCCGCGAACCCGTGAATATCCACGAAGTCCTCGAGCGCGTGCGGCATCTGGTCGAGGCCGAGAGCGACGGGGGGCTGCTGATACACCGCGACTACGACCCGAGCATTCCCGAGATCACCGGCGACCGCGAACAGCTGATCCAGGCAGTGCTCAACATCTCCCGCAACGCCCGGCAAGCGCTCGGCGCACTTCCCGCCGGGGTGACCCCCGAAATCCGCTTCCGCACACGCACGCAGCGGCAATTCACCATCGGCAACCAGCGCCACCGGCTGGCCTGCCAGATCGACATCGCGGACAACGGACCCGGCGTTCCCCCCGAATTGCTGGACACTCTCTTCGTTCCCATGATCAGCGGACGCGCGGACGGCACCGGGCTCGGGCTCACCATCGCACAGTCCATCGTCAACCAGCACCACGGCCTGATCGAGTGCAAGTCGCGCCCGGGCATGACCGTGTTCTCGATGCTGATACCACTGGAGAAATCCGATGACTGAAGGCACGCGGGTCTGGATCGTAGACGACGACCGCTCCATCCGCTGGGTACTGGAGAAAGCGTTGAGCAGCGCGGGCATTGCCGCCAGCAGCTTCCCGGACGCCGACACGATGCTTCGCAAGCTGCGCAACGATGTGCCCGACGCGATCATCAGCGACATCCGCATGCCGGGCACGGACGGACTGCAGATGCTCGCGCGGCTGCGGGGCTCGCACCCGGACCTGCCGGTGATCATCACCACGGCGCATTCCGATCTGGACAGCGCCGTGGCGTCCTACCAGGGCGGCGCCTTCGAGTACCTGCCGAAGCCCTTCGACATCGACGAAGTAGTCACAGTGACCAAACGGGCACTGGCGCACCGGCGCGACCGCCAGCAGGAGTCCGCCGCAGAGGAAGCCGCAGGACCGACCGAGATCATCGGCGAGGCACCTGCCATGCAGGAGGTCTTCCGCGCCATCGGGCGGCTCTCGCACTCGCTGATCACGGTACTCATCAACGGCGAATCGGGCACGGGGAAGGAACTGGTGGCACACGCGCTGCACCGCCACAGCCCTCGCGCGAATGGGCCGTTCATCGCGCTCAACATGGCGGCCATCCCCAAAGACCTGATGGAGTCGGAACTCTTCGGTCACGAGAAAGGCGCGTTCACCGGCGCACAGTCACAACGTCGAGGCCGCTTCGAACAGGCGGACGGGGGCACGCTGTTCCTCGACGAAATCGGCGATATGCCGCCGGACACCCAGACGCGACTGCTGCGCGTGCTGGCGGATGGCGAGTTCTACAGGGTGGGCGGGCACACCAGTGTGCACGTGAGCGTGCGGATCATCGCCGCCACCCACCAGAACCTCGAGCAACTGGTGCGCGACGGACGCTTCCGGGAAGACCTCTACCATCGCCTGAACGTCATCCGCATCCACTTGCCCGGGCTTCGTGAGCGGCGCGAGGACATTCCGCGTTTGGCGCGGCATTTCCTTGCCCGTGCCGCCGAGGAACTCGGTGGCGAAACCAAAGTGCTGCTCCCCGAGACCGAGACCTACATCAGCACCCTGCAGTGGCCGGGCAACGTACGGCAACTCGAGAACGTCTGCCGCTGGCTCACCGTGATGGCGGCCGGCCGTGAAGTCCATGTGGCCGACCTTCCGCCCGAATTGCTGGCCAGCGGCCCGGTGACCACCACCTCGGGTGACTGGGTGGCAGAACTGCGCGCATGGGCAGACGCGGAGGTGCGCCGCGGGACACCGCGACTGCTGGACACGGCCATGCCGCGCTTCGAGACCGCGATGATCGAGGTGGCGCTGGCGCAAACGCGAGGACGCCGTGGCGAGGCAGCAGAGTTGCTGGGATGGGGACGCAACACGCTGACACGCAAGATCAAGGAACTGGAGCTGGAAGACCTTGCCGAGGACACGGATTCCAACGCGGCCTGATGCATGTTCCATGTGATGCTGTTCCAGCCGGAAATCCCGCCCAACACCGGCAACGTGATCCGGCTGTGCGCGAACACCGGCGCCAGCCTGCACCTGATCGAGCCTCTGGGTTTCAGCATGGACGATGCGAAACTGCGCCGGGCCGGGCTCGACTACCACGAGTGGGCCCGCGTGCAGATCTGGCCGACGCTGGAAGCGTGCGTGACCGGATGCGGCTCCAAGCGCCTCTTCGCCCTCAGCACGCGCGCGACACGGCGCTACGATGCGGCGGGCTTTGAGGAGGGTGATGCCTTTCTTTTCGGCCCCGAAACCCGTGGCCTTCCCCAGGACATGCTCGACGCGCTGCCTGACGGACAAAAGCTCCGCCTGCCCATGCGACCGGGCGGCAGGAGCCTGAACCTCTCGAACAGCGTGGCAGTGATGGTCTACGAAGCCTGGCGGCAGCAAGGCTTCGAGGGCGATGCCTTGGCACCGCCCCCGTGATCCTCAGTGGGCTGCGGGGGTTTGCGCGGCCTGCTGTTCCTGTTGCTGACGCATGGCCTGCACGTAGAGCGCATCGAAGTTGACCGGCGCGAGCATGAGGGGAGGGAAGGAGCCGCGCACGACGAGCGCATCGATGGCCTCGCGCGCGTAAGGAAACAGGATGCTCGGGCACACGGTGGCCAGCACCTGACGCAGCTGGGCCTCGGGAATGCCCGCGACGAAGAAGATGCCGCCCTGCTGGACTTCGACGATGAACGCCGTCTTGTCTTCCTGCGTTGCCGTGATCGAGAGCGTGAGCACGACTTCGAAGTTCTGCTCGTCGATGCGGTTCTGCCGGGTGTTCATCTCGAGATTCACCTTCGGCTTCCACTGCTGACGGAAGACGTCGACGCCCTGCGGCGTCTCGAAGGAGATGTCCTTGACGTAGATGCGCTGCAGCGCAAATTGCTGCTGCTCCTGTTGCTGGTTGTTCTCGTCGGCCATGTTGCGGTCCTCTGCTGTGGTCCTGTCGTCACGAAGTGCCGGCGAGGGAGCCCTGTTCCGGGTTCCCGAGCAGCGGCATCAGTTGTCCCCTGGCGTGCAGGGCATTCACATCGTCGAAACCGCC
>JBILEG010000051.1:0-12795 GCA_044352225.1 Pseudomonadales bacterium
GAGGAATCGCATATTCATGATCAGTCGCTGCCGGACCACGGCATCGCGCTGGTGGAGGCCTGCGGCGAGGGCCTCACGGAACAGGATCTCGTCATCGCGTTCGCGACGAAGCTCGGCAGCGAACTCTTCGGCGGAAGGCTCACGGCCCGTCGCTGCCACCCAACCCGCCCGCAACCGCGCCTCCGCCTCCGGTGTGATGTCCACCGGCTCCACCGGCGGGCGCGGCATGAGGCCCGCCTGCAGGAAGAACAGCAGCAGCCCTCCCAGCACGAAATGCAGCGTGCGGGCCCGCAGCAGGCGTTGCCGGAGGGACAAGACCTCAGGCATCGGGCGCCGCCGCGGGCAGCACCCATATGGGCGAACTCCACGCGCGTTCCTGCACCGTCGGCCGATGCGCCGATGAGCAGCAGGACTCGTAACCGTCCGGTATGGAAGAGGTATCCTCGCAGCGCACACCCGCAGCAACGCAGAGTTTCTGGCTCCAGCGACAACTCGGATTTTCCAGCGCTCGCGCGTAGTACCAGGCCGTTTCTCCTGCCTTCCAGGATGGATCCTCCCACTGCGCGCACAGTGTGGCTGCGCCGCCTGGCGTGCTGCTGCAACTGGCAGGGTCGAGTACCGCGTCCTTTTCGGCGCGAGCCAGATCCAGCACCGCCTCCTGCGGCTGGCCGTCGGCGTCGAGCCATCCCTTCACCACCTGGAGCCGGGACAGCGGCTGGCCGGACAGCATGTCGCGGCTCGCAGCAACGACGAACGTGGGCGCGCGTGATTGCCCGGGCGCTGCACGCAATCCCCCCCCCATGGGTACACCACCCGCATAGCCCTTGCGGACGAGTTCCGGGTCGGAGCAGAGCCCTGCGGGGTAATCGAAACCCCCGAAGAACCGCAGCTGCGGACGATTGCCGCTGGTCGCATAGGTTTCACGCCGGCGCAGTGCCGAAAAAATCGCGTCCCGCGTGTTCTGCTCGGCCCACACCATCGCGAGGCCTCCGGGACCGAATTCGAGTGCATCCGGCAGACCGGCCGGCACCCCGTCGCGTGCGGGTTGTCCGGCACCACCGTGTCCGATGAAGCGGTCTTCGAGGGTCGCGCCCGCAATGCCCAGGTGGGTATCTGTACTGCCGATAACGCCCATCCGGTAGGGATCGGCGCCCACGCTCCGCTCGATGCCCAGCCCCGTGCGCAGAACATCGCGGTAGTAGCCCGTCTGGTGTGTGCCCGAGAGAGCCTCCCACGGACGCACCTGCCCGGCGAAGGAATCGTACGGGAGCTGCTCGAAATCGCAGGACTCATCCGCACCCACGCCTGGACCGGCTGCTGCCGCGACGCACTCCGATGCACCCTTGTGCTGCATGATCTCGAAGAGAGGCTCGGCGCGTGCGCGCCGCTCGGCGTCCTCCCGGAGGAAGGGCGCGCCGTCGGAGCGTAGCGATCCGAACATCTTTCCGCCGCTCAGGTTCGCGTTGTGGGGAATGGCAAGCCAATCGCAGCCAGGGCCAGCTTCAGAGCACGCCTCGTCCAGCATTTTCCAGAGTCGCTCAGGCGTCCGGCTGTCCACGAAGGACACGGGCAGTCGCGGTGCGTCGGCGCCACGGAAGACCACATTGCGGTGCAGGTTGTTGCCGGTGCCCTCCGCGCCGGTCCACTCATAGGCGAGGAAACTGCTGAACCGGCAAGGCTCGTTCGCCTCGGCGGCGGCGCGGCGGATCTCCTCCCAAGGCCCGCTCGCGGCCTCACGACAGATCGAGCCGTCCTCGCCGCAATTGCCCAGACGCTTCGATTTGCTGGCGACGAAGTTGAAGAAGTAATAGGCCCCTCGCGGCCATTGCCGGTAGAGCACGCACTGCCAGGTGCCGTAATTCACGGAGCCCGGCGTCTGGCAAAGCTCGACTTCACCCAGAAGCTCCGAGTGGTCCGTGACGGCGGCGAAATCGAGCGGCTGCAGCAATTGCTGGCTGCGAAGTGCCTTGCCGTCGGCGTCGTAGGGCTGCACGCCGATCGACTCGCCCTTGGCGAAGCGGTAGGCGTCCGCCGGGCGCGCGCGGGTGTCCTGCGTCGCCGCGTCCAGCGAGAGCGCGGTGTGCACATGCAGATCGCCCACGTAGAGATTGCGCAGGGGATTGCTGTCGCTGCAGCCCTCAACCGCTGGATCCGCAAATCCCGCAACCGGGATCAGCAGGATCAGGGTGATACAGACACGACGCAGTGAGACGGCGCGCATGCTCTTCACGCGCCTGCGTCGGCTTCCGCGCGCTTCTTGTACGGCATCCAGTGTACGAAGCCGAAAAGGAGCGTGAGGCCGATACTCACGAGCAACGAGCCCGGGTACAGCCGGACCCACCGGAAGCAGAAGACCACTTCTGCCGTGTGTGCGACGAGGAGCGCGATGGTGCCGTACTGCAGCACCGACTCGAGGAGCGGCGGGAAAGCCAGAAAAAGCGATGCCAGCGTGGCACCGTAAAAACTCAGGACGCCGATACGGGCGGGCATGTCTTTCACGGCTTTTCTCCGTCTGCGGATGGGCGCGCTATGGTGCGCAATGACCCGGTCAAAGGGAAGCCTCGGAGCGCTGGCGCCCGTTACCGGGCTGACGCATCATCGCTGCACCATCCGCCCCCAGAGCACTCATGGCACCCACTCGCGACACAAAACAGGAGATGGTGCGTATCGACGGGCTCGCCCACGACGGTCGTGGCGTTGCGCGGCGCAAGGGCAAAGCTGTTTTCGTTGCCGGAGCACTGCCCGGGGAGGACGTCAGCATCCGTCTTCTGCGAGAGCGGAACAGCCACGATGAGGCCGTGCTGGTCTCCGTCATCGGCGCCTCACCGGACCGCATGGTGCCACCCTGCCCGCACGCCCGGAACTGCGGAGGTTGCAACCTCCAGCATCTCGCGCCGCAGGCGCAGCTCGCGAGCCAGCAGCAAAGGCTGGCCGACACACTGAAGCGCATCGGTAACCTTGCCCCCAAACACTGGATGGCGCCCGTCTCCTCGGCCCCCTGGCACTATCGCTCGCGCGCGCGCCTCGCTGTGACACGTAACCGGCAGGATGGCACGGTGGAACTGGGGTTCCGGCGCGAGGAATCCACGCGGATCGAGCCGATCGAGGAGTGCCCTGTCCTGGTGCCGGAGCTCTCCGCGCTACCCGCGCGCATGCGCAAGGCCCTTCAATCACTGCAGGGACCGGTCCTCCCCCAGGAGATCTGGCTTGCGGCAGGAGACGACGGGATCGCTCTGGGCTTCTGCTCGCGCAGCACGTTGTCGACGCAGGATCGGAGCATCCTGCGCGAACTGGGAGAGGAGCTACAGGCCCAGACGGGCTTCGGCGTCCTCAGCTCGCCCCACGTACGACACTGGGAAACCCCCGCCCCTCAACTCCACTACAGCCCGGAGCCGGGGGTCCGACTGGCCTTCGCGCCATGGGACTTCACGCAGGCGAACCGCGCCGTGAACGAGGCCCTGGTCGAGCGGGTCATCGAGGTGCTGGCGCCCACGACGGAAGACGCTGTACTGGATTTGTTCTGCGGCATCGGCAACTTCTCCCTTCCACTCGCC
This sequence comes from Pseudomonadales bacterium, assembly GCA_044352225.1. Lineage (GTDB taxonomy): Bacteria > Pseudomonadota > Gammaproteobacteria > Pseudomonadales > UBA5518 > UBA5518. Next base: position 3,555 of record JBILEG010000051.1, read on the forward strand.
CGACGCGCCCGACGCGTTCTGGGCATCGAGGGAAGTGCCGCTCAGGTCACGGCGGCCGAAGAAAACGCGCGCGCCAACGGCATCGACAATGCCGCATTTCTGGCAGCGGATCTGCTCCGTCCGGAGTCGCTTGAGGCCATACCACGCAAGACCTTCAGCCTTGCCGTGATCGACCCGCCCCGCGCCGGTGCCGCACTGCTCTGCGAAAACCTGCATACGCTCGGCCTGCGTCGCGTCGCCTATGTCTCCTGCGATGCCGCAACGCTGGCGCGCGACGCACGTACCCTGTCTGCCAAGGGATTCCGCCTGCTGAGCGCGGGCGTCCTGCAGATGTTTCCCCACACCTCTCACGCCGAGAGCCTAGCACTGTTCGCGCGCTGATCACGTTGCAGGGCTGTGCTAGGCTCGCCAGTGCATCAGAAGGGGACGCAGATGACGCGATATTCCACCGTAGCGATACAGGCAGGGACCTTGCGCACGATGTTCTGGCTGCTTGGCTGGCTGCTCGCGCTCTACGCACTGCGCTACGGCTATTTCGAGATCAGCCCCGAAGAGGATCCCTGCCTGCGTGATCCGCAGAGCGGCGCTTGCGCGGTGCGGGCCGCACTGGGAACCTCCATCCACTGGCAGGTTTACGGGCTGGTCAGCGTGCTTGCTGCAGCCTTGGCGCTGATGTTGCGCGGAACGCCGCGCCGCTGGCTCGCGCTGGTGGGGCTATTCGTGGGCGCCGCCGCGCTGGTGCTCTACAACTCGCGCTACGGAGCGCCCGGTGCTGCGCTTTCCGTCGCGGCACTGGCAGGGTCGGAGCCGCGCGATCCGTAGTGAACCGGCCCGCGGATAGCTCCTGCAGCCATCGCGAGCACCACCACGCACCACGCAAGCGCCTGTACGTTCGCCAGCGTTTCCTGCCACAGCATGAAGGGCACGGCCACCACCATTGACCAACCGATGATTTGCCCGCGCGCGCGCCACAGCGCGGACTCCAGCCCTACGGCGAGTAGCGCCCAGGCCGGAACGATGAACACGGCAACAGGAAAATGGCGGTAGCGGGCATCGAAGCTGAGGCCGATGACCTCGGCAAAGGCCAGCACCAGAGACCACCCCAGCAGCGCATCGGTAACACCCCGGGGCAGAGCAGGCCGATCGGCACGCGCAAGCACGAGCGCACACCCTGCCATCAACGACCCTTGCCCCAGGAACCAGACCAATTCCGGAAGACTGCGGCTGTAGAGGTCGAGCAGGTGTATGTGAAACACGAGGCAGCTCGCAGCGACGGCCAAGGCGAACAAACCCGCCGGCCGCTGCGGGCGCAGCAGCAACGCGAAAAGGCCGAAGCCGAGGAGTGAAGCGCCCATGCACGCCTTCCACTGCGGCAAATCCGACACGGGCCCCCTCACCACGCCTTTATCCTGCCGCGCGGCGTCGAACAGGCCCCAATACCCGCCGACCGCACCCTCCTGCCCACGCTTCCAAGGCTGATCGAAGGCTTCGATCAGGTTATAGCGCCAACCTTTCTCTTTTGCTCGACTGACGAAGCTGCGAACGAACATCGCCTCGCTTACCCGCCCGGGTTGCGCACCTTCGCGGCGACGCCCTTCCGAGGGCCAGCCCGTCTCGCCGACCAGAACGGGTTTTCCGGGGAAGCGTCTGGTGATTTCCTCGTGCGCATGCTGTACGGCGTCGATCGCACGATCGACGGGTGTCGGGTCATTCTCCCAGTACGGGAGCAGGTGGATCGTGACGAAATCGGCACCCTCCAGGATCGAAGGGTTCTGCATCCAGAAATCCCACACATCGCCATAGCTGACGGGCTGCTCAACCCTGTCGCGGATGCGCTGCATGTACGTGAGCAATTGCGCAGCGGTGCGCTCGCGCCGCAGCAGAACCTCGTTGCCCACCAGCACCGCGCGGACGACATCCGGGTAGCGGTCGGCCATCTCCTCGAGCAGACGCAGTTCGTTCTCGGTGTCGGTATCGTCGCGGCTGATCCACGCCCCCGCGATGACACCCAGGCCGTACTCCCGAGCCACTTCCGGAATCAGTTCCATCCCCTTCATCGAATAAATGCGGATGCAATCGAGATGCGTAGAGAGCAGCGCGAAATCCTCTCGGAGTTTTTCGCGCGTCACGGTGAAGGCGGCGGGAGTCTCGCCCTCCCGGAACGGGGTGTAGGACGCGCATTGCAGGCGCTCGCCGGGAGCCAGGCTGCCAGGCACCTCCTGCGGCCGCCCCAACCCCCACCAGAACAGGACGGTAGCGCACAGGCTGATGATGAGGACACCCGCGCGAAGGAGCATCTCAGGCAACCGCGGGCACATCGGTGGCCGCCTCACGCGGGCGCGCGAGCACAGCCATCCATGACATCAGCACCGCGGCCAGATACGGCAACGACTGCACGAGCAGCATCAAGAGCCATGCCCAGGCATCGGTGGTGTCGAGGTGGTGCAGCAGGACCATGCCGATCGCGCCTCCCCACAGCAGCAGCATCACATACAACTCCTCTCGCGCCTCGGCAACAGCCTGCCATGCACCACCGTGGGTCGCCAGTTTGGGTGTACGGAAGAAAGGGATCGTACGCGTGACCATGCCGAAGGCGACAGCCTTCCCGATGGTATGCGACAGGGCCAGTCCCGCGATCGCAGCCCCCAAAGATGTGGCGAGCGGCACACGCATGTGACGGATGTAGAGGTAAAGGATCTTGCTCAGCTTGCCCACGAACAGCATCAACGGCGGTATCGCGAACATCAGATCCGGTGGCATGGCTTGCGTGGGTGCGATCAGGATCGCGGCCGTCCAGACCAGCGCGCCTGCCGTGAAGAACAGGTTGAGCCCGTCCGCAAACCACGGCAGCCAGCCGGCGAGAAAGTGATAGCGCTGACCGCGGGTGAGTTGGCTGCCCTCACCGGAAAAGAGCATCCGCGCGTGCCTGCGCATGATCTGCATCGCACCGAAAGCCCAGCGAAAGCGCTGTTTCTTGTAGTCGATGAACCGATCTGGCATCACGCCCTGCCCCACCGAATCCGGAACGTACGCAGCTGAAAATCCCGCTGCGAACACGCGCAATCCGAGCTCGGCGTCTTCGGTGATGGTCCAGTCGCCCCACCGTAACTGATCGAGCAAGGGGCGACGGATCATCGTCATCGTGCCGTGCTGGATGATCGCATCCCGGTCATTGCGGGTGATCATGCCGATATGGAAAAACCCTTTGTATTCGGCGTAACAGAGGCGCTTGAAGAGTGACTCCCCGCCATCGCGGTAATCCTGCGGGCCCTGGACCACGCCGATGCGCGGATCGGCAAAGTGCGGCACCAGCGAGGTAAGCCAGTTCGGCAACACGATGTAGTCCGCGTCGATAACCGCCACGACCTCGGCATCGGGAGCAGTACGCTCCAGCGCATAGTTGAGTGCGCCCGCCTTGAAACCGGCCAGCGGCGAGACATGGAAGAAACGGAACCGCGGACCCAGTGCGGCGCAGTGGGCCTCCACCGGACGCCAGGCAGACTCATCGGGCGTGTTGTTGTCGATGACGAGCACTTCGAAATGCGGATAATCGAGGACAGCCAGTGCATCAAGCGTCAGCTTCAGCATCTCGGGCGGCTCGTTGTAACACGGGACGTGGATGGACACCTTTGGCAGGTAGTTTCCCAGTTCAAGTACCGGTTTGAAGGGCCTCCTGCGTTCGGCCCAGATGGTCTCGGCCATCTCGTGCGCCTCGGCGAACAACACCGTGAAGACACCCAGCGCCGACAGGACGAGCACCGCGCCCAGCGACCATTCGAGCCAGCCGAGGTACTGGCGAGAGTAGTCATAGGCAACGAACACGAGGAAGGAGGCCATGCCGAAGGCGATCAACGCCAGAAAGGTACGACCACGACGTTTGAGCCCTGAACTGTCGATGAGCAGCAGTGCGAAGGACAGAACCGCCAGGACGACCGACACCCCCGCGAGCGTACGCCATTCCGGGATCGCCACCACCGGCCCCGAGAACGGAAACTTCGGGCGACGCTCGACGTCGTAGACGCCCCAGTACGCTCCCACATCACCTTCGTCACGGGTTTTCCACGTCTGGTCGAAGGCCTCGATCACGAAGTACTCGTAACCGCCACTGTTCAGCTTGTCGAGCATGGTGCGCAAATACACGGCCTGCACCGCAGGGGTCGCTTCCGCTTCACCCTGAGGACGCCCGTGCGAAGGCCAGCCCACCTCCGCAATCAGCAGCCTCTTTTTGGGGAAGGCCTTGCGCAACTCCCTGGCCCGCTCGATCGTGACCTTGACGGCCTTCTTGGGAGGGACTTTCTCCCAGAAGAGCAACACGTGTGCACCGATCACCTTCACGTGGGAGGCAAGCTCGGGGTACTTCAACCAGATATGCCAGGGCTCGGCCGTGGTCACGCGCACTTTCACCGAGGCGCGCACGCGCTCGATGTAGTTGATCATCTCTTCGGGCGTCACCTCGGTGCGGAACAGGGCCTCGTTGCCAACGATGATGAGGTCGATGTTATGGACGCTGTTGGCAATCTGGATCGCGCGGTTGATCTCGTCTTCGTTGGCAACAGGGTCATTGCTGATCCAGATACCGAGCGTGATGTTGATACCGAAATCCTGCGCTATGCGCGGTATGTCGCCCAGCGTGCCTTTGACGGAGTAAGTCCGCAGACGGTTGGTGTGCTCCGAGAGCAACTCGATGTCGGCGCGGATCTGTTCCTCGGTGGGGAAGATGTTGCGGGTCGGATCCTGACCCTGACGGAAGGGAGAGTAGGAGTAGCCCGATACGCGCTCGGGCCAGTCCGGCGCGTCCATCGGGCGGTTGAACCATGCCCATGCCGCGACGCAGGACGCAGCGATACTCACGAAAATCGCCAGGTTGAAGATAAGGGTGCGCTGGTACATGTGGGCATCTCGTGACTGCAACGGCCAAGGGACGAGGCCGGAGAGTGCACCGGCGCCGATTCTAGCCAGCTTGCCGGGCAGCGGCCACCCGGCGGCGAGTGTGGCGGCGAGTGTTGTGGAGCATTGTCGGCCACGCTAGGATGCCGCCGGGACGCAGCAGTGGAGCACGGTAGCGGATGAATACCATCGTTGGCCTGGTGATGGTGCTCGGGGCCTGCGCGCTCGGGTTCACCCTCGCGGGCGGTCAACTTCTCGCGCTGTGGCAGCCCTTCGAACTCATCATCATCGGCGGCGCTGCCTTTGGCGCCCTGATCATGTCGAACCCTATCGCCATCACCATCGGCGTGCTCAAGGGGTTCGGGCAGCTTTTTTCTGCGTCTCCCTTCAAAAAGGTGCTCTACCTCGAACTGCTGGCGCTGATGTACGAGATCTTCAACAAGATCCGACGCGAAGGCCTGCTGGGAATCGAGAAGGACATAGATGCCCCCTCCGAGAGCCCCATCTTCAGCAAGTACCCCACCATCGAGAAGATCCACGGCTCGATGGACTTCATCATCGACTATCTCCGGGTGATGACACTGGGCGGTGTCGCGAGCCATGACCTCGACGCGCTCTTCGATGCCGAACTCGAAACGCACCACACGGAGTCTCATCTGGTGCCCGCGTCCCTCGGCAACTTGTCGGACGGGTTGCCCGGCTTCGGCATCGTGGCCGCGGTGATGGGGGTGGTGATCACCATGAGCCATATCGGGGGCGACCCTGCAGTACTTGGCCACCACGTGGGCGCGGCGCTGGTCGGTACCTTCCTGGGCATCCTGATGTCCTACGGGATCTTCGGCCCGATGAGCAAGTACCTCGAGCACAAGGCCCGTGAAGAAGCCAAGTTCTACGAGTGCATCAAGGTCTCCATGATGGCGAGCTTCAACGGCGCGCCCCCCCAACTGGCAGTCGAATTCGGCCGTAAGGTGCTGTACCACTCGGTACGCCCCACCTGGACCGAGGTCGAGGAACGCGTCAAGCAGAAGCCGGCCTGATCCATGGCGAGCGCCGGCGGCGAACAGCCGATCATCATCAAGAAAAAGAAGGTTGCCGGACACGGTCATCACGGTGGCGCCTGGAAGGTTGCATACGCCGACTTCGTGACCGCGATGATGGCCTTCTTCCTCCTGCTGTGGTTGCTGGGCAGCACCAGCAAGGAAGATCGTCAGCAGGTTCAGGCTTACTTCAGGGATCCGGCAGGATCCATCGTCGGCCAGGGCGGTGGCCTGGATGCGCCCGGCATGGGTAATACCGGCCCGGGTGGCGCCAATCAGGGCATGATCAACTGGGACAACCCCCTCACCCAGCCGCAGACCTCCCAGGATCCGATCGCCCAATCGGGTGCCGAAGCCGTAACGCCGGAAAAGCCGCCAGAACCTGAAACCCAGGGCAAGCCCGATCTCGACAAGGCCTCCGATGCCGAGGTCGCGCGCGAACAGGCCGAGCGGGAACAGAAATCACTCGACTCGCTGCAGGATGACCTCATAAAAGAACTCTCCCGTGACGATTCGGCTTTCGTGAAACTGCGCGATCAGATCCTGATCGATCAGACCGCGCTAGGCCTGCGGATCCAGATCGTCGACAAGGCCAACCGCCCGATGTTCGAGAGCGGATCGAAGGAGCTGGAGATCTACGCCGAAGAGGTGCTCTACCGCCTTGCAACGATCCTGAACAAGGTCGTGAACAAGCTGAGCGTCAACGGCCATACCGACGCCGTTCCCTATGGTCCCGGCTCCGATTACACCAACTGGGAACTCTCCGCTGACCGCGCGAACAGTGCGCGCCGGGCGCTGATCGACGGGGACTATCCCGAGCAGAAGATACTGACCGTTCAGGGCATGGGCCCCTCGGTTCCCCGTCTGCTGGAAAAACCGGAGGATCCCTCCAACCGCAGGATCGTCATCCTGGTCCTCAAGAAAGAGATCGAGGACGCTCTCAAGGGCAACTCGCTTGTGACGCGCACGCAGGAAGAAATCATCAACGACGAAAACGCGGCCACCCCTCCGGGCGCCCAGACCCCGGAAGCTCCCACACCCTGATCCACCCCGCCGTGGGCGGTGTGCGACGCTGCAGATTGCCTCTCATCCGGATGTTCAGCATCTACATACCCACCGAGCAGCAACACGAGATTGCGTCCGCTGACCTCCATGGTGCTCCACGGGATCACGAACAGGGGTCGAGACGGCAATGGCGCGCAGGACACAGGTCCTGCATTCGGAGTATCGCCGCACCCACACCCTGCACCTACACTGTGCGTCGCTCGCCACTTCCGCGACAGGAGACACCGCCATGGCCGATCACAACGAGGCGCTCCGCGCCTGGGAAGATTTCTGCGACAACCTGAAACAGGCGGGACGACTGCTCGTTCGTCCCACAACGCCAAGGCGCGAGATAGACCAGGTCACAGGCGCGCGTGCACTTGCGCGGAACGTCGCCCTCGGCTTGCAGTTCGAACTCGAGAACAGCGATCCCTTGTATCCCGAGTTGATGCACTACTTCGACCCGGTGCGCAAACAGGGCGGGGACAACACCGACGCGATCTATGTCGGCGCCCCCGTGAACGGCACCGACACCTATGTGATACACGGCGACCGGGGAACGGCCCGCTATTTCGCCATCACCGTGCTCGAGGACGGCGCAACGCCCTGGGGCGGCAAGGTGGTGGGCACCCTGCTGGGCAAGGATCTGGAGATCGACGCCGACGGGCAATTCCGTGTCCTGCTCTCACCTGAGCCGCAACCGGGCAACTGGATCCGTACCTCAGCGGGCACCTACCGCGTCACGATCCGGCAGTTCTTCGGAGACTGGTCGGGCGAGCGGCCCATGCGCGCCCGGATCGACCGCCTGGGTTCGGACCCGCTCGCCCCGCCCACTGTTCCTGATGCCGAACGGCTCGCCAAGGGACTTGCCAACGCTGCGCGCTGGGTCGATGTCTCCCTGCACTACTGGGCCGACATGCTGGACCGCTGGCAATCACAGCCGCACCGTTTCCTGTCCTACCGGGAACTCGACCGCAATGCGATCGATGCCACGCCCGGAGGGGAGCCGCTGATCTGCTACTGGAAGGTCGCCCCCGGTGAAGCATTGATCGTGCGCGTGAGGCCCCCAGAGGGCTACTGGTGGGGTGTCGAATTCGGAAACTACTACTGGGAAACGATGGACTACCGGTACCGGCTCTGCAGCACCAACTGCGACCATGCCACCATCGAGGACGATGGCGAACTGATCGTGGTCGTGAGTCACGAGGATCCGGGCCTGCCGAACTGGCTCGACCCCTCGGGATACACCGAGGGTTACATCACCTACCGCTGGATCGGCACCGACCACTACCCGCGCCCGGACTGCTCGCTGGTGGAGGCCTCGGCGCTGGACTACGCCCTGCCCTCCGCAGTCCGGCGGATCACGCCGGAGGAGCGACGCCGGCAACTTGCCGACCGGCGCACCGGCATCCTCAACCGCTACCCGGCATAGGGGCCCAAGGGCACGTAAATTCACGAAAAATTCATCCCTCGCATGCTTGATAAGGGGGGGGGCGCAACGCACCATGCGCCCCCCACCCGGGTATCGACCACAGCAGCGGAGGATCAGGCAGGAATTGAAGACCAACGGCGCTCCCCACTGGACGGCGGCTGACTCCGCCGAACTGTACGGCATAAGAAACTGGGGGGCAGGTTACTTCGACCTGTCCGACGATGGCGCGGTGACGGTGAACGTGCAGTTCCCCGATGGCCGCGTCGGCGTCAGCATCCCGAAAATCATTGAAGGAATGCGCGAGCGCGGCTGGCAAATGCCTGTGCTGCTGCGCATCGAAAACCTTCTGGACGCACAGATCACGGTTCTCAACGAGAGCTTCGCCCGCGCGATCGCTGCACTGAACTACAGCGGCACCTTCCGCGGCGTGTTCCCGATCAAAGTGAACCAGCAGTGCCAGGTGATCGAGGAGATCGCCCGCTTCGGCTCTGCCTACGGGCACGGCCTAGAGGCCGGGAGCAAGGCGGAACTGCTGATAGCGCTCGCCACGCTCGAACCCGGCGTGGGTCATATCGTCTGTAACGGATACAAAGACGAGGAGTTCGTCTCGCTCGGGCTGCAGGCGCTTCGGCTCGGCTACCGCGTCACCTTCGTGATCGAGACGCCCACCGAGTTGCCGATCATTCTCGAGGCGAGCGACCGCCTCGGTATCCGGCCGATCCTGGGAATCCGCGTCAAGCTCGCCTCGAAAGTGGGCGGTGCGTGGAGCGAGAGCAGCGGCGACCGCAGCATCTTCGGGCTCACCACCTCACAGATCGTGCAGACGCTCGATCTTCTGCGG
>JBILEG010000393.1:0-3739 GCA_044352225.1 Pseudomonadales bacterium
ATCGGCGGCGGCGACCCCTTCTCGACGGGCCAGTCCTACACCAACAACAAAGTGGTGGACCTCCCCGCCGGCCACCAGGTCGACGGCAAGGGCGCGTACCTGACGCAGACGATCATCCTTGGCGATTACGAGCTGAAATCGATCACGGGCTATCGCAAGCAGGACGAGATCCTCGCCAGCACCTACACCGGTGAGGCCTACACCTCGCTCTACGACGCCAGCCGCAACTCCAAGCGTGACCAGTTCCAGCAGGAGATCCGCCTGACCACGCAGTTCGACGGGCCCTTCAACGTCACCAGCGGTGTGGGCTACTACGAAGACAACGTCGATTTCGTCGTGTTCGGCAGCCTTGGCTTCTTCCTGCCGCTGGTCGGCCCGGCCGCCGAGTTCTATCGCGACCGCTTCGAGATCCAGAACACCACCCAGGACCGCAAGGGCTGGGCCGGTTATGTCGACGGTTCCTACGATCTCACCGATCAGCTGAAACTCACTGTCGGCGCCCGTCACACCGAGGACGAGAAAGACTTCTCCCGTCTCAGCCTCGGCACGGCTGCCAACCCGGTCAGCAACTTCATCGACATCACGCAGTACAAGGGCCCGCACACCAACCCGCTGCCCGCGTCGGCCTTCGGCAACAACATCCAGGACAACGAGACCTTCAGCGCCGACACCTACCGGGTGGTGCTCGACTACCACTGGACCGACAACCTGATGACCTACGTCAGCTACGCCACCGGCTTCGTGGCGGGTGGGTTCTCGGAAACCTGCGGATCGCCCTCGGCCTGCGCCCCGTACAAGAGCGAGAAGAACAAGAACCTCGAGTTCGGCATCAAGGCCGACGCGATGGACGGCATGCTCCGTATGAACGCTGCGTTGTTCAACACGAAGTATGAAAACCTCCAGCGCGATACCGTCGTCACCATCGAGGACGCCGCGGGCAACACCTTCCAGGAAACCCGCGCGGTGAACGAGGGCGAGAGCACGGCGAACGGTGTGGAACTCGAACTCTCCTTCGTCCCGATCGAGAGCTTCCGTATCGATGCCTTCGTCGGCTGGCTGGATCACACCTACGACTCCTACGAGCCCGGTATCGTCCCGGCTGACCTGGGGCTCACGGGTGATCCGCGTCCCTTCGATCTGTCCAACCTCGACGTGCCCTACTCCCCGGAGTGGACGGCTGGCCTCACGCTCACCTACTTCCAGGACCTGAGTGGCGGTTCCTCGCTCAGCTACAGCCTGAACATGAGCTACATGGACGAGTTCGAGACCAACCCCTTCCCCGCCAACGGGCAGGGCGCGGATGCCTCGGGCAACCCCATCATCATTCCGAAGGCACTGACGCAGGGCGAGGAGCGCACGCTGCTCAACGCCCACATCACCTGGGAGAGCGAGGCCGAGACCTTCTCCGTCACGGCCTACGGCAAGAACCTGTCGGACGAGACCTACCGCGTAGCTGCAAACCCCGTAGCAACGCTGTGGAACTTCACCCGTCACGCCCCGCCGCGTGAACTGGGCGTGCAGCTCGGCTACAAGTTCTGAGACTCCTTCTGTTGTAGTGGTGGAAAGCCGGCGCGAGCCGGCTTTTCTACCTTTGGAGGTTATTGCCTTGCACAGCATCAAAGTCGCACGGCTGAGGGAACGCCTGTCAGCGGCGGGCGCAGCAGGACTCGTGCTGTCGACATCGGAGAACGTGGCCTACAGCTCGGGCTTCGAGTCGGTGATGGACGGATGGAGGCTGCCGGAGCCCATTTCGGCGGTCTTCATCCCCACCGATCCGGGCATGCCCGTCACGCTCTTCCTGCCCGAGGCAAGCCTGATCGGCCTCGTGGTCGCCGAGCGCCAGGGACTGCCGGTCGCCTTCGACCGCTTGCGGACGTTCGACCTACTGAATTTCTGCGCGACGGCACGCGCCGAAGACGTGCACCTCTCGCTGCCCGAAGACCTGCTCACAGACTTGCGGGCGATCACGGAGCGCGTCGACGGTGACTGTGCGCCGGACATCATCCAGGGCATCGCGCGCTGCATCGCACAGGCGCCAGGGCTCTCCGGGCATGCCGTGCTGTTCGACGATATGCGCGTGGCCACGGAGGTGCACCGGCTCACCGGACACGCCTGCCATGACGGCCTCGGGGTCATCATGGCCGCCCGCTCGATCAAGACCGCGGAGGAACTCGCGATCCTCCGTGAGAGCGGCCTGAAAGCCGACCGCGTCATGGCCCACACCGTGGGCGCCTTGCGGATCGGAAACTCCTGGGCGGCGGTAGAAAAATCCGTTGCCCACTTCATGATCGACGAGGGCATCGACCCGCTGCCCAGCAGCCCCATGCTCTTCGGCGGCAGCTACGACACGATCTTCAAGCCCGACTTGTTCCGCACGCAGTTCGATACCCCGTTCAAAGGGGGGGAGATCGCGATCCTCGAGACGCAGGGCAAGTACCGCAGCGTCTGGATCGACATCAACCGCACGGCACATCTGGGGCCAGCCTCCTCTGCTTACCGCGAGCAGCACGCGCTGGTGCAGCGCTGCTTCGAGGAAGTGGCGGCAAAACTCAGACCCGGCGCGAACTCGGCGCAGATCTGCGAGAGCGTGCGCAGCGGGCTTGCCCGGGAACTCGACGCGCCGGGCAAATTGCTGATGATCGTGCACTCGATCGGCCGCGTGCCGCTCGAGAGCCCGGTTCGCTATCCGGGAACGGGGCTGCACGCCGCGGTGGAGGGCTTCACCATCCAGCCCTCCATGGCGCTCAGCTTCGACGCCCTGTATTTCGGGAGCCGGCACGGCCCCTCGCACATGGAAAACGTGTTCATCATTGGCGAGGAAAAAACGGAGAGCATTTACCGCTATCCGCTCGACCTCATTGAAACCGACTGAATGGAGCAGCCTGTGGAATACACCTCCGAGACCCTTTATCGCGCCTACCGCTCGATGAAACTCATCCGGGAGTTCGAGGAACGCATCCGGGCAGAGTACCAGTTGGGCAATCTGCCCGGCTTCATCCACGTCTATCGCGGGCAAGAGGCGATTGCCGTGGGCGTGTGCATGCACCTCAGTGACGAGGACTACATCGCCAGCACCCACCGCGGCCACGGGCACTGCATCGCCAAGGGCTGCGACATCGAGGACATGCTGCTCGAGCTCGCCTGCAAGCAGGACGGCATCTGCAAGGGCAAGGGCGGCTCGATGCACATCGCCGACATGAAGAAAGGCATGCTCGGCGCCAACGCCATCGTGGGCGGCGGGCCGCCCATCGCAGCCGGCGCGGCGCTGACGGCAAAAACACTCGGCAACGGCAAGGTGTCGGTGGCGTTCATCGGCGATGGCGCATCAGACCAGGGCACGGTGGCGGAATCGCTGAACCTCGCCACCGTGCTGCAACTGCCCATGATCTTCCTCTACGAGAACAACCACTACGCCGAGTTCACCAAGAGCCCCAAGCCCGACGGCCGCATCGCTGCACGCGCCGGTGCCTATGGCATGCCCGCGGTGACCGTCGACGGCAGTGATTTCTTCACTGTCTACGAGACGCTGGCAGAGGCCGTAGAGCGCGGCCGCACGGGCGGTGGCCCCACGGCAGTAGAGGCCGTCGCCACGCGCTATTACGGCCATTTCGAAGGCGACCCGCAGCAATACCGCGACGCCGCCGAGATTGCCGCCTCGCGCGCCAACGCCGATCCCATCGAGAAGTTCCTGCGGGATCCCCGTTGCAAGGATCTCGATCCCGCGCAGATCGCAGCCATC
>JBILEG010000052.1:0-12730 GCA_044352225.1 Pseudomonadales bacterium
CACGAGGTCCCGGCTCGTAGACTCGCGCCATGAAACACGCCGAACGCCAGCCTCCGCCGACCGTTTCCGCGATATCACCGCAGGGCGTCCAGCTACCCGTTTGGGACAGCGAACTGCTGCGCAAGTACGACGTTCCCGGTCCGCGCTACACCTCCTATCCGACGGCGCTGCAGTTCAGCGACGCCTTCGACGACCGGGCCTGGGAGAGCTACCTGCGCGAGCGTCCGCCTACGATCGCCCCGCTCTCGCTCTACGTGCACATCCCCTTCTGCAGGGACATCTGCTACTACTGCGGCTGCAACAAGGTGGTGACGCGGAACGCCACGCGTTCTGATCGCTACCTCGATTCGCTGGCGAGGGAAATGACTCTGCTCGCGCGCCATGTGGACCGGCGCCGGCGCATCACCCAACTCCACTGGGGCGGCGGTACGCCGACATTTCTCGGCAACGCAGGCATGACGCGTCTGATGCACGAACTCGCCGTGCACTTCTCGCTGAATGACTCGCCGCAGCGCGAATACTCGATAGAGATCGACCCGCGCAGCGTGAGCGTCGAGACCGTCGCGCTGCTGAAGGGGCTGGGCTTCAATCGCCTGAGCCTCGGCATACAGGACTTCGATCCTGCCGTGCAGCGAGCCGTCAACCGCGAACAGCCCTACGCAATGGTCGAACCGCTGATGGCGGCGGCGCGCGAGCACCGTTTCGACTCCATCAGTTTCGATCTCATCTACGGGCTGCCCAGGCAAAGCCCGGCCACGATGGACGACACGCTGGAAAAAGTACTGCGCCTCTCGCCCGACCGCATCTCCTGCTATTCCTACGCGCACCTGCCCGGGCAGTTCAGCAGCCAGCGCAGCATCGACCGCCTCGAGGTGCCGAGCGCCGAGGCACGGCTCGCTCTGCTGCACACTATCATCGACACGCTGGTCGGGGCGGGATACGTCTACGTCGGGATGGACCATTTCGTGAAACCGGGAGACGAACTCGCGAAGGCGCTGGCCAATGGCACGCTGCAGCGCAATTTCCAGGGTTATTCCACGCAGCTCGCTCCCGAATTGCTCGGCCTCGGCGTCTCGTCCATCAGCAGCACGGGCGATGTCTACTGCCAGAACCTGAAGACGCAGGATGCGTGGGAAGCGCGTATAGCCGCCGGCCGCCTGCCCGCGCAGCGCGGACTGGTACTCACAGCCGACGACCGCCTGAGGCGCGACGTGATCATGCAACTCATCTGCACAATGGGCTTCGACACCGCAGAAACCGGCCATCGCCACAACGTCGACCTGATGGAGGTACTGCGACCGGAAATCGAACGGCTCGCGCCGCTGGTAGCTGATGGCTTGGTCGAGCGGATCGGCACACGCGTGAACGTCACGCCCGTCGGCCGATTGCTCGTACGGAACATCTGCATGATCTTCGACGCCTGGCTGGACCCGCAGAGACAGCGATTCTCTCGCACGATCTGAGCGTCCCGCACACTGCGATCAAGCCCTTATAGCCGCTGTCACACCCCACCGATATACTCGCGCACAGAGACCGGATCACCGGAGCATGGAGCAGCGCATGTCCCCAGAAGCCGCACCCGTCCAGAATTTGATCCACACGCCAAGCGCCGCGCGCTGCGCCCACGACTTCCAGGTCAACTGCAACAACTGCCGCCTCAACACCATTTGCCTGCCGCTTGCGCTCGACATCGCGCAGGTCGAGCAACTCGACCGCATCATCCAGCGCAGCCGCCCGCTGCAGAAAGGCGAACATATCTATCGTCAGGACGAGGATTTCCAATCCGTTTATGCGGTGCGCTCGGGCAGTGTGAAGGGATACTCCATCACCGATAACGGTCAGGAGCAGGTCACGGGCTTTTATTTCCCCGGCGAGATCCTCGGCATGGACGGTATCGCCAAGAACCGCCACGCCAGTTCGGCGCGTGCACTCGAAACGAGCTCCATCTGCGAGATTCCCTTCGACAAACTCGGCGAACTGAGCCAGCGTATCCCCAGCTTGCAGAAGCACTTCTTCCAGCTGATGAGCCAGGAAATCGCCGAAGACCAGCAGCTCCTCACGCTCCTCAGCAAGAACACCGCCGATCAGCGCGTGGCAGCACTGCTGCTCAGCATCTCGGCGCGCAACAAGCGCCGCAAACTCTCGGCGGCGAACTTCAGGCTCCCGATGTCACGCACCGATATCGGCAACTACCTCGGCCTCACCGTCGAGACCGTCAGCCGCGTCTTCAGCCGCTTCCAGAAACTCGGTGTGCTGGGCGTCGACAACAAGGAAATCACCATCATCGACATCGAGAGCCTGCGCGCTGTCGCCGACGGGTCGGACATCGCCTGAATCTGCTGATTGACTCAGGTCAAACCGCGCCCCCGGGGCCACGGTTATAGTGACCACAAGGCACGCGCAGACGGGCGCGGGCCTCCCGCGACCAGCACAGCGAGTACACCATGATCCAGCACATCCCGGGACTGCTGTTCAATCCTGCAGGTGAGTGGCAGAAGCTCGAGCCGGCGGCGGGGAAAGGTGCAAACCTGATCTACCCGGCACTGATGGCACTGATTCCGGCGCTCGCCTGGTATCACGGCACCAGTGCGGTGGGATGGCAGGTGGGGGACGGTGAAACCGTGCGCCTTACGGCGGACAGCGCCCTTGCCCTGATCGTCCTTTTCTATCTCGCGATGGTGACGTCCGTGGTGGCGATCGGATACTTCATCCACTGGATGGCCGAGAACTACGGCGCACGCTCCTCGGTCATGCATGGCATCACTGTGGCGGGCTTCACCTCGACACCGCTTTTCCTCTTGGGCGTGATCGGCGTTCTCCCCGCACTCTCCATTGCGCTGCCGCTCGGCATCCTTGGCCTCGGCTGGAGTCTTTGGCTCCTCTACACCGGCATTCCCGTCGTCATGCACGTGCCGCGCGAGCGCGGTTTCCTGTTCGCAAGCGCCGTGGTTGCGGTGTGCCTCGTGATCCTCATCGCCATCATGTGCGGCAGCGTGATCCTCTGGGACATGGGCTTCGCGCCCGAGTACACCAGTTGAGTTCTAGCGGGCACCGACCAGTGCGGCGTCCACGTCCAGCCCCGAGTCGCGCATGCGGGCGAGCTTGTAGCGCAGCGTACGCGCACTGATGCCCAACTTCTCTGCCGCGCCGCTCTTGCTGCCGCGGGTGTCGCGCAGCGTATCGACGATGATCTGGAACTCGTGCAGGCGGAGATCTCCGCTCAGCCCGCCATCGGCCTCGGCCGAAGCCTGCTCGACGGGTTGCACGGCAGGCGCGGGCGTCGATGCCGCCAGCGTGATCCGCGCGATACCGGGACCCTGGGGTTCCAGCCGCAGGTGGGGGGCAGCAAGGATGGCGCCCGACTGCAGGATCAGCGCGCGCTGCACGGCATTGTCCAGTTCACGTACGTTGCCGGGCCAGGCGTGGCCCAGCATGGCGCGCAAGGCAGAAGCGTCGAACTGCACGGGCACATGGTGCATGCGTGCCGCATGCGCGGCAGACAGTTTTTCGGCCAGCGGAATGATGTCCTCCGGGCGCTCGCGCAGCGCAGGGCAGCGCAAGGGAAACACGCTCAGCCGGTAGTAGAGGTCTTCGCGAAAGCGACCCTCGGCCACCTCGGTGCGGAGGTCCCGGTTGGTGGTGGCAAGCACGCGGACGTCGACCTGCAGCGGCTTGCGTCCGCCCAGGCGTTCCACCTCGCGCTCCTGCAAGACGCGCAACAGCTTGGCCTGCAGGCCGGCATCCATCTCCGAGATTTCGTCGAGCAGCAAGGTGCCGCCCTCGGCCTGTTCGAACTTGCCGGGCATGCTCGTGTAGGCGCCCGTGAAGGCTCCTTTCTCGTGGCCGAAAAGCAACGCCTCCAGCATGTTCTCCGGAATGGCCGCGCAGTTGATCGCCACGAAGGGGCCATTGCGACGGCGGGAGTGGCGATGGATGTAGCGCGCCATGACTTCCTTGCCGCTGCCGCTCTCGCCGCAGAGGAGGACCGTGGAATCACTTGCCGCAACTTGACGGGCGAGGCCGAGCAACTCCACCGTCACGGGTGAGACCGCCACCGGCTCGTCATCGCGCAAGCCGCGCCCCGAGGGTGCGAAGCGCGATACGGCCTCGATCAGTTGGGCCGGCCGGAAGGGTTTGACCAGATAGTCTGCGGCGCCCTCGCGCATTGCCTGCACTGAACGGTCGATGGTGCCGAAAGCGGTGACCAGGATCACGGGAACATGGGGTTTGAGTTCCCGCACGCGCCGCAGCAATTCGTGGCCGTCCACGTGAGGCATGTTGACGTCGGTGACGATCACGCCCGGGCTGCTGTCTACCAGCAGACGCAGGGCCTCGCGTCCGTCACAGGCCGTCACGACGCGCGCGCCGGCCAGTTCGAGCGTGTCGCCGATCGCTTCCCGCAGTTCGGCATCGTCCTCTACCAGCAGGACTTCAAGCCCGTCGATACGCATATCAGCCATGTGCTTCTCCCGTCATTGCCACCTCATCGCTCAGTACCGGGCATTGCAACCAGAGGCATGCGGTGGTTCCTTTGCCCGGCGTGGACTGCATCTCGAGAGCGCCTCCGTGCGC
This sequence comes from Pseudomonadales bacterium, assembly GCA_044352225.1. Taxonomy (GTDB): domain Bacteria; phylum Pseudomonadota; class Gammaproteobacteria; order Pseudomonadales; family UBA5518; genus UBA5518. Next base: position 4,573 of record JBILEG010000052.1, read on the forward strand.
CGCCGCTACCGAGCGCACCACCGCGATGCCAAGACCGGTGCCACGGGCGCGCGTGGTGAAAAAATCCTGTCCGATCTGGCGAAGCACCGTCTCGCTCATGCCGGGGCCGCTGTCCTGCACAACGATGCCAAGCCGCTCGCCGTCCCGGAACACGCGCAGATCAATGCGAGTACCCTCGCCCCCGGCCTGCAGGGAGTTGTTCACCAGGTTGAGCACGGCGCCGACCACAGAGTCGCGGTTGGCTACGAGGGGCAAGGCGGGATCGCACTCGATGCGGGCGCTGCACGAGGCACGGGACGCGTTGAGCGGGGCATCCATCGCGTCCTGTATGTCCTCGAAGAGGCTGCCAGCCGTGAGTTGTTCGGAAGGCTGGGGTTCGCCGCGGACGAAAACCAGCATGTCGCGCACCTGGCGTTCCATGTGTGCCAGGCGCTCGGCGATGCGCGAGGAGAACTTCCGAACCTGCTCGGGCGGCAATTCGGCATCCCGAAGGTTCGACGCGTAGAGCATGGCCGCGGCAAGCGGTGTGCGCACCTGGTGCGCGAGGGCTGCCATCATCCGGCCCATCGCGGTCAGACGCTGGTGGCGGCTCAGGCGATCCTGCAGCTCACGCGTTTCGGTCTGATCTGTCAGAAGAACGACCTGGCCGTTGCCACGTTCAAGCGATCGGGTATCCACGCTCAGACGCTTGCCGTTGGCGAGCGATATCTCGTGACCGTCATCCCGGCGCGGTGCAAAAGCGCGCCGGATCACATCGCCCCAGCGATCCCCGGACAGCCCACCGCCCAGCATCTCCTGCGCGGCGGGGTTGGCATCGACGACCAGACCCTTGCGGTCGAGCACCACCACACCGGCAGGCAACAGGTCGAGCAGGCTGCGCAGCCGGCCCGACAGTTCTTCCTTCTCCTCGAGTTCGCGCAGGCGCGCACGGTCGACCTGTTCGAGCTCCGTGGAGAGTTGCTCGACACGCCGCTCCAGCAGCCGATACGAGTCCGTGAACTGGGTGGACACCTGATTGAAGATGGCGAAAGCCGCCTGCAGATCAGTGCTGTCGTGGATGGACGATTCACCAACGCGGGAATGCAACATGCCGGGATCTCCGGGTACTTGACGCTACCCGGAGGCTTTAGCAAGCCGCGTGCCGCTATTTTTATTCTTTTTAAAACAGTCTGTTATCTAAAAACGAAACGCTGATCCCCAGGATCAGTCAATCTTCCGTCGCATCGGCGCGCCCCATCATTCCGTATTTGCGCATCTTCTCGACCAAGGTGGTACGCCGTAACCGCAAGCGCTCGGCGGCTCTCGCCACCACGCCCGCGCAATCGTCCAGAGCCTGCTGGATCAGGCTCTGTTCCAGGTCCTGGATGAATTCCTTGAGATCCAGACCGTTGACGGGCAACAGGGCCAGATCAGAACCCGAAGCCGCCACCACCGGGGAGGCAGTTTCCGCGCGAGCGATGGGGGCTGGCGGCTCGGGCAGGCCTGCCACATCGTCCTCTCCGGCTTCGAGATGACGGAACTTGGCAGGCAGATCACGGGCACCCACCACGGCTCCGGGGTGCATGATGGCCATCCTCTCCATCAAGTTGGCGAGTTCACGGACATTGCCCGCCCATGGGTGGCGCGAGAGCGACAGCAAGGCCGAGGGGGCAAGGCGCACACTTCCCCTACCCTCCCGTTCAAGGCGGAGCACAAGCTCGTTGACCAGCACCGGGAGATCGTCAGCGCGTTCACGCAAGGGTGGAAGTTCGATCGGAAACACATTGATCCGGTAGTAGAGATCTTCCCGGAAGCCGCCCTTCTCGATCATGTCGTCGAGGTTCTTGTGGGTGGCACAGACGATGCGCACATCCGCCTCCAGAGTCTGGGACCCCCCCACTCTCTCGAAACGGCGCTCCTGCAGCACCCGGAGCAACTTCACCTGCATGGTGAGAGGCATGTCGCCGATTTCGTCGAGGAACAGGGTGCCGCCGCGGGCAAGCTCGAAACGCCCGGCGCGTGCCGTCACCGCACCGGTGAAGGCCCCCTTTTCATGGCCGAAGAGTTCGCTTTCGAGCAACTCGGCGGGAATCGCACCGCAGTTGACGGGCACGAACGGACCCGAACGCCGGTGACTGTGGTCGTGGAGGGAGCGGGCGACCACTTCCTTGCCAGTGCCGGACTCGCCGAGTACCAGGACAGTGGCATCGGTATCGGCGACCTGCGCCATCATTCTCCGGACAGCACTCACCCCGCCACTGCGCCCGACCAGCGCTCGGAACAATTTGGGTTCGGTGCTGCGCTCACGGGCTTGAGCGTGTTGATCGGCATAGATGCGGGCACGATGCAGGGCAGACAGCAGCGGTTCCTGGCGCAAGGGCCAGTCGAGCACCGCCACTGCGCCAAGCGCCTCGGCAACCGCGGGCGCAACTGCTCCGACAAGGATCAGGGGAAGGTCGGGGGCACGCCCACGCAGTTCCCTGACACCGGACTCGAGGGCCACATGATCCTCACCTGATGCATGAACGACAGCACTCAACCCACTGACTGATATCAATGCTGATGTAGTAGCGACAACGGCCTCGATACCCAAAAACCCGAGGATCGCCGAACAGGCCTCGGCCCGTTGCGCGTCGGGTTCTACAACAAGGATGCGTTCGCCGGCGATCATGGCCCGGTCTTCCTCTCGGATATCCGGGCCAGAGTATAGTCAGGCCTGCCAGGGTTTCGACAAGAAAACCACGAAGCAGACCTCAGTTGATGTCAATAATCCGTCTGACCGGACTCAGCGTGCCGATGCGGGCACTACCTGCGGGCGGATACCGTCCCAGCCGCTCTTGATGCTGCCGAGCAAACCGACGACCTCGTCGAGGGAGGCCGGTTGCTTTTCACGATGTACGTCGAGCAAACGGATGCTCATGTAGTCATAGAGGCGATTCAGGTTCGCCGCGATCTCGCCGCCACGCTCGAGGTCCAGGCTCCCCTGCAAACCCGACAGAATGCCGATGGCCTTGCCCAGAGCCTCGCCCATGGCCGGGGTGTCCCCGGCAATCAGCGCACCCTTGGCTTGTGCAATGCGGTCAAGCGCCCCGTCCAGCAGCAACTGGATCAACCGGTGCGGGTCGGCGTCGACCACGCCGGTCTGCGAGTTCACCTGCTTGTAGAAGGACAGCGCGGACTTGGCGTTCATGGATCAGGTACCACCTTGAGCGAGCGAGAGTTTCGAAGTGTGTGTCGAGCTTACGCCGACCCTTAGCTTATCGGCGAGGGCATCCCGTGCTTTAGCGCGCACAACCAATTAAAGGACGCGCATCCCGGCATGGAAAACCCCGTTCGAAGAAATCGCTAAAGTTTGAAAAGGGGGCGTCGATAACCCATGCAAGTGCCGAACATCGGCATGAACCTGAAACCGAGTCGCCAGACCTGCCCCGGGTAATTCAGCCCGGAGCGTCCCACTCAAGGAGCAAGGACAATGGCCCAAGTCATCAACACGAACATCTCGTCGCTGACCGCACAGCGCAACCTCGACCGCAGCGGCCAGTCCCTCGAGACCTCCCTGCAGCGCCTCTCCTCCGGCCTGCGCATCAACAGCGCGAAGGACGACGCAGCCGGCCTCTCGATCTCCAACAAGTTCACCTCGCAGATCCGCGGCCTGAACCAGGGCATCCGGAACGCGAACGACGGCATCTCGCTGGCGCAGACCGCTGAAGGCGCACTGGCCGAGACCGGCGACATCCTCCAGCGTATCCGCGAACTGGCCATCCAGTCGGCCAACGGCAGCCAGTCCGGCACCGAACGGACGGCGCTCCAGGCCGAAGTCTCGCAGCTTCAGTCGGAAATCAACCGCATCGCAGAGACGACCTCCTTCGGCGGCCGGAAGCTGCTCGACGGCACCTTCGGCACCGAGTCCTTCCAGGTCGGATCCAGCGCCAACGAGACGATCTCCGTCAGCCTCTCGAACGCTCGCTCCACCAACATCGGCACGAACGCGGTGAGCTCTGATGGCACGGCATCTGCGTCCGTAGCAGCGGCCAACGCCCGTCCGGACAACCTCGTAGCGTCCCAGAACCTCACGGTGGCCGGCAGCCTCGGCAGCAGCGTGCTCAGCATCGCGGCGGGCGCAACTGGCGACGCGATCGAGACGCAGGTGAACGCGGTTTCTGCCAACACTGGCGTGACTGCCACTGCGCGCACTACCGCCACCATTGGCGGCCTGAGCGCGGCCGGGACCTTTGCCTTCACGATCGGCACCCGGTCGGGCAACACCGCAAGCGGCACGAACTTCAGTGCCACCATCAGCGTCCAGGTGACGGACACCGGCAACCTGAAAGATCTTGCAGACGCGATCAACTCCTCCTCGGCAGCGAGCGGCGTCACCGCCACCTCCAACGGTTCGTCGATCGCCCTTGTAAACGAAGAGGGTCGTGACATCTTCCTGCAGGACGTGACGGCAACCGCCAGCGCCACGCTGGATCTGACCGGCGGTTCGGGCGCAGCTCAAACCCTCGGCGCTGCAGGCACCGACTCCAGCACCGTAGCGGCGAAAATCTCCTTCAACAGCTTCAAGGGCTTCGCCGTGACCGGCAGCTCGACGGGCCTTTTCACCACGACGAACGCAAACTCGAGCACGCTCTCCAGCGTGGCCGCGGTAAGCATCGGCACCCAGACTGGTGCACAGAGCGCCATCGCGGTGATCGACGGTGCCCTTGACTTCATCAACAACGATCGCGGCAACCTCGGTGCGGTACAGAACCGCCTCGCGGGCACGATCCGCAACCTGTCGAACGTGTCCGAGAACGTGACGGCCGCTCGCAGCCGGATCCAGGATGCAGACTTCGCGTCTGAAACCGCGAACCTGACCCGTACCTCGATCCTGCAGCAGGCCGGCATCTCGGTACTGGCGCAGGCCAACGCTCTGCCGCAGCAGACGCTGGCGCTTCTCCAGTAATGGCATGAACGCCCGGCGCAGCGCCAGGTTCACGGGGGCAAGACTCGGTCTTGCCCCTGTTTCTTCGTTTTTCTACAGTCCACCAATGGGGGGCTGACTGATGGAAACTATACGCACGACATACCCGTCATCCGTACGGCCAGACGTTATGGGCCCGAAAACGCGCCCAGCGGAAGACACCGGGGCCCCTCAGGCACCGCCGGACAGCATCAGCGCCAGCGCAAAGGCACAGGCACCGCGAGCCAAGGCGCCCGCAGAAGACACGCGGGAGCAGCTGCAAGCGCTCCTGGAACAGGTCGGTGATCGCATGCAGCCGGAGTCCCGCTCGCTCTCGTTCCGCATCAACGAGGACATCGACGGCGTGGTGGTCTCGGTCATCGATACGGAAACGGAAGAGCTGATTCGGCAGATTCCCGCAGAGGCAATGGTCCGTATCGCGGAAACCCTGCAGAGGATCGATGCATCCACGGCCAATGCCGGCCTGCTGCTGTCGGACAAAGCGTGACCGCCGGCAAGCAGTGACACCACTGACTGGCATGACTCGTGCTTTTGAATTGCGTTAGCGGTTGCGAATCGCAGAGGTAGCAGATGGCCATCGGAACGCTGGGCGTTGGGTCCGGACTCGATCTCGAGGGTCTGGTCACCAAACTCATCACGAACGAGGGCAAGCCTCGCTTCGACAGACTCGCAACCAAAGAGGCCAAGGTACAGGCCAACATCTCTGCCTTCGGCTCATTGAAAAGCAGCCTGGACAAGCTGCGCACCGCGGCAAACGATCTGAACGACACCGCCGCGGTTGGCAAGCGCGGTGTGAGTACCGGCGGCAGCAAGCTGTTCAGCGCCTCCGCCACCAGCAGCGCGACTATCGGCAACTACAGCATCCAGGTGCTCGGAAAAGCGACGGCGCAGAAGCTTGCAAGCACCGCGGATTTCAGCTCAGGCACCGCCTTGGCCGGCGCAGGCACACTCTCGATCACCTCCGGCAGCAACTCGTTTTCTGTCACGACTGACGCGACAACCACCCTCCAGGGCTTGCGCGACGCCATCAACGGGAGTGCCTCGAACACCAGTGTCGCTGCATCATTGCTCGTAGTGGCCAAAGACCCACTGGACGCCTCTGCCGGCACCGTCACTCGACTTGTGCTCACGGCGAAGGAGACAGGCACCGCCAATGCAATCCAGACCTCGGTCACCGATGCCGATCTGGACAATACCGACAATGCCGGTCTCTCTCGCTTCTACTACTCCTCCAGCGATCCGGTGAACAGCCGGATGAGCCAGACGCAGGCAGCGGCGAACGCGCGGATAGCCGTGGACGGTTTCACCGCCATCAGCAGCAGCAACACGTTTTCGGATGTGGCAGAGGGTGTGACGATCACGGTGCAGGAACCACCGGCCGATCCGCTGAATCCTGCCGTCGAAACGCTCGGCATCACCCAGGACACGACAGCGGCGAGCGGCCGACTCAAGTCCTTCGTCACGGCCTACAACGATCTGGCCAAGACGATCCGCGACCTGAGCGCCTACGACAAGACGACCAACAAGGGCGCTGCACTGAGCGGTGACGCCACCTTGCGCGCGATTTCCTCGCAACTGCGAGGCATCGCCAGCACAGCGGGCCTCGGCTCCGGAACACCCGGCTCGCTGTCCGACATCGGCGTCTCGTTCCAGACCGACGGCAATCTCAAGATCGATTCAGCAAAACTCGATACTGCGCTGAAGAACCAGTTGCCCGGCGTGAGCGCGCTGCTCACGGGAACCGGGGGCGTCGGTGCACGCTTCGATGCAGCACTGGACAGCATCCTGGACAGCGGCGGTACGCTCGAGGCCCGGACCCAGGGCTTCGACAAACAGCTCAAATCCATCAGCGCAGAACGTGAAACCGTCATCAGCCGGCTCGACAGGCTCGAGGCCTCCTACCGCACCCGGTTCTCGGCGCTGGACGCAACGGTGGCACGTCTGAAAAGCGATGGGGACTATCTGCTGGCCCAACTCCAGAGCACCTCGCAGATCATCAGCGGCAGGAAGGGTTGAGCCGTGGAGCAGGATGTGTGCGCGAACCTGACAGAGCCTGTTCTTTCCCTGTGGCAGCGCCTACAGACTCTGGATGGCGGGATATCGGGTCAATTCGAAGCTGAGTCACCTTCAAACGAGAACAGCGTCGCTGAGGATCGCAGCCTCGTGCTCCGCATGCTTTGCGAGGAAATCGCAAAGCTCCCTGACATACGCCTGCGCGAACGACTCCTCACGGAACTGCTCGAAGGCAACACCCTTCTCTACGCGCGGGGCGTACAGGCGCTGTCAGATGCAGGGGCACAGTCAGTGGCAGGTGCCCTGCAACGCCGGGCCATCAAGGCCTATGGCGTGCAGGACGGCTCTGCCTGAGACCTGGGGCTCAGAGATAATCGAAAAGGGATATCCCTGCCACTTTGGCGAGACTCCTCTGCGCTGCCTCCAGCACGAAGTTCTGGTAACTGAGACGGCTGATGGCCTCGGTGAAGTCCAGATCCTGCACCTTCGAGAGCAACTCCTGATTGATCAGCTTGCCCTGCTGCTGGTCTGCCCGCGCGGTATCGACCAGATTCAGCCTCGATCCGAAGTCCGCCCGTTTCGCAAAGATGTGTGATTCGGCCAACGTGAGGTTGGACAGACCTTCCGCGATGGCGGCACCGCGTTCCACACGCCCCTGCGCCGAGTCATCGCTCAGCCGTAGAGCGGAGGCCATCCTCTGGATCGTGGTGATCAACGGCTGACGGTTGCTCGCCTCGAGCACGAATTCATCGCCAGCCGCAGGCGTTCCCACGAGTTTCACCTCGGCACCGGCTACGCGCACGGACACTCCGGGCGCGAAAGCCTGGGTGGAGATCAGGCTGAGCGCGCCGGTACTGCGATCACGCCGGTAAGCGCTGAAGGAGTCGGGGCCAAGGGGCGCATCGAAGCGCAGCACCACATCATCCGGGTAAACCGCATCATAGGCCGCCTGATCCACGATCCGGCCGGTGTCGATGTTGCCACTGCCGCTATTGGCGGCGCCGGTGCGGGTGATAAAAGTGAGGTTCGCCGCCGGAATGGACTCGAAGAGTTCCTGCCCGTTGTCGCGTACCGCGATATCGACACCCGTGGACACCTGCAGATAACGCTGCCCCGTGTCACCACGGTACTCGACCGCTCCACCGGGGCGCGTGACAAACGGGGGTGCATCGCCGCGGTATCCGCCGAAAAGGTACTCGC
>JBILEG010000395.1:0-3717 GCA_044352225.1 Pseudomonadales bacterium
ATACGGGCGACTTCCTTGCCGCCGGGTACTGCGATCACCGAGACCGTATCGCCCTTGCGGGAGCTCACGTAGCAGTAGCGACCGTCGAGGCTCGGGATCACCCAGCTCGGCTCGCGGCCGACCGGCGCGGCTGCAAGCAGGTCCAGCGCCGGTACCGACAGAACGGCAGCATAGTCTGCCATGGTCCCCGCGATGCACAGGTGCTGCCCGCCCGGCACGAGAGCGAGCCCGTGGTGCGCCGTGTGCGGGAAATCGGCTTGCGCGCGGACGCCCTCGGGCACCGGCAGATGGACGGTCTTGGCGATGCGCCCCGTCTGCATGTCGACCTCCACCAAGCCGTGCAGTCGCGTCAGCTGCACCCACGCCCTGGTCTCCGAAGGGTCCAGATCGAAGGGGCGCACGCCCTCCTCGAAACGGACTCGCCGGATCGGGGCGAGCGACTGCGCGTCGGTCACCATCAGCTCGTCGCCGATCATGCAACCCGTGTAGATCCTTGCACCGTCAGCTGAAAAGCGCATGCCGTGGGGGCCGGAGCAGGTCTCGAAACGCCCGGCGAGTTCACCCTTCGCTGTATCGATCAGCAGGGCGTGGTCCTCGTTGTACACCGAGACCGCGATGCGGCTGCCGTCGGGGGAGAGCGCGAAGTGGTCTGCCATGCCCACCGTCGGTACCCGCCACAGCAGTTTCGCAGAGGGCAGTTCGAAGGCCGCGACGTCGCGGAGCCCCGCGCGCGAAACGTAGAGCCGGCTGCCATCGGCCGGCAGCACGAGGTCGTCCGCGAAGGTGCCCCCGCGACCACGTCGATCGGGCTGGTCCGGCATGACGTCGATCTCGCGGATCACGCGAAAGCCCGGAACCTCGACCACGCTCACCGTCCCCGCCTTGTTGTTGCCGACGTAGAGCCACTCCGTGGCGGCATGGAGTGTTTCGTTCCCGAAGAGGGCGAGCGCCATCAGGGCGCTGTGAAGGATCTGGCGCATGAGTGTTCTCACCCTTGACGGATACGGCCGATCCTAGCGTGCCCGACGGGCTTCGTCGATAATCGCCGTATCGTTCCGGGACGATCGTATGCAGGCGGACATTCGCGCAGTGTTCGATACCGACGGGGTGTTCTTCAGCGAGGGGCTCGTGCCGTCCCCGATGCTCGGCGCCATGAACGAGGTTTTCCGGGAGCGCGCTCGCCCGGTCGATTCGACGTGCCCTTCCGCGAGAGCGATCTGACCGCCTGCTCGCCACGCACCTCGCGCACAAGGCCGGGTTCAGGCGCAACGAGGTGGCCACGGGTGCGGTGACGCTGGTGCAGCGTTTCGGGAGTGCGCTCAATCTCAACATACCCCAGGGCACCTTCTCTTGATGCTACGCATCAATTGCAGGGATGCAGGAGGTAGGGCGAAGCAGGAGCCAGAGCCGGATCGGCGTGGCTGGACCTGCCGCCCGTCGAGGACACGGACGCGATGCGCCAGTTCCTCGGCAGCTCGGTGAGGTGCCGCATCGCGAGCTGCGTGAGCGGCTGTGCCGCTATATCGCGTCAGGGGAGCAGCGCAGCCCGAGCGCTCTGCCATCGAGCGGCACGCGGCGATGCGCTGGGCACAACGGCTGAAGCGGGTCTTTGGTATCGACGTGGAGACCTGCGTGCGCTGCGGCAGGGCGGCGCGAGTCATCGCCTGCATCGAGGAGCCGGCGCTGATTGAGCGGATCCTGGCGCATGTGCGGGGGCAAGCCGAGAGCGAAACCGCCGCACTCGGTTCGCCGTCGGCGGGGCCACCGGTGAGTGCATGAGCGGTGCGCCTGGAAGGCGCGCGAACCGTGAGCAGAGGGAGGCGAGGCTGCGATCAGGGATCGGCAGGGAGCTGTGCTGCGCGCAGGTGAGGTGCGGCGGGAACCACGGGGGAGTATTCGGACTGCGAAGGCCCCTGAGCAGCCCGCGTAACGATTGGCAAGCAGGGGAAACTCCCGGCTTGGCCGGCGCCCCTGATCCGGTATCCTCCCACCCGCAGGAGCCCGCGCTCCGTATAGGATGCAGTGCCGCCACGTGCAGAGGCAGGACCCCGATGCCGAGCTCCCACAGCGTCTTTCGCCGCGTGCCCGCCGCGCTGGCAGCCCTTGGCGTCGCGCTCGCGTCGGGCGTGGCGGTGCCATCCCGGGCCGCGGAGTCTTCGCCCGAGGACTACTGGGAACCGCAGCGCGCGCTCATCCGCCACGGGCAGCAGGCCATGATGACCTGCCATGGGCTGTTCGTTTCCGGGCGCACGCTCGAGCAGATCTTCGCGCAGGAACTCGCCTACCTGCCGGATCCCGAGGGCAGCCCGCTCGGCGGCGATTACCGCATCGACCGGCAGCGGCGCACCGTGGAGGTGGGCGGTTCGCGGGGCAGTCCGCGGGTTCGCGCGGCCTGGCGTCCGGGTCTCGGCTGCATGACGCTCGGCCCGGAACAGGACTTCTCTGTACTGGACAGCCTTCCGAAACTCACGATGCCACCCCTCCCGGGCGACCCCGCGACGACCGCCTGGCCCGACGGCGATCGGCTGCCGCGCGAGCCCTTGCCGGCCGGCATCGATGCCGCCGTACTTGCTGCGGCCTCCGACCGCGCATTCGATCGCCCGACGCCCGAGCAGCTGACGCTGAGCCTGCTCGTGGTGCATCGCGGCCGACTCGTTCACGAGCGCTATGCGAAGGGCGTGGACATGCATACCCGCACGCGCACCTGGTCCGTTGCGAAGAGCATCAATGTCACGCTGATCGGAATGCTGGTGGACCAGGGCAAACTCTCGCTCGATGCACCGCTCGGCTTCGACTGGCTGCCCGCGGCGCCGGGTGAGGATCCTCGCGCGACGATCACGCTGCGGCACCTGCTGCACATGTCGAGCGGGCTCTATCCGGTGGACAGTCAGGAGCGCGAGTACGCGACCGGTTCCGGGCTGGCGTACTGGGCGGGTGCCAGCTCGGTGCAGGGTGCGCTTGACCGCGGCCTCGTTCGCCAGCCGGGCAGCAGCTGGGACTACGAGAACTACGACACGCTGCTGGCGGTTCTTGCGATGAAACGCGCACTCGGGGGCGGGCAGGCCTACCTCGAGTTCCCGCGCCGCGCGCTCTTCGACCGGATCGGCATGCGCGGCGCCGTGGCGGGCACCGATCGCTTCGGTGATTTCATCCTCAGCAGCCAGGTCCTCACGAGCGCACGCGATCTTGCCCGTTTCGGGCTCCTGTACCTGAACCGTGGCACCTGGAACGGCCAGCGGCTGCTCTCCGAATCGTGGATCGATTTCGTGCGCACACCCGCACCGGCCTCGTCGGTGAACGGCCACGACTACGGCGCGCAGTGGTGGCTGGTGCCGGATGCCCGCACGGATGTGCCTCGCGATGCCTATGCCGCGTGGGGCAACCGGGGGCAGTTCGTGATCGTCGTACCGTCGCGGGAACTGGTCATCGTGCGCCGCGGGCTCGACTGGGGCGCGCAGGGCTTCGATCCGTGGGCGCTCCTCGCCGACGTGTTGAAGGCCTTTCCCGGTTGAGGGCGCCTCAGCGCGACTGTGCCCTCACAGCCCACATGCGTTGCGGGTAGGCGCCCACCGCGATACGGGCGACTTCCTCGCCGCCGGGTACTGCGATCACCGAGACCGTATCGCCCTTGCGGGAGCTCACGTAGCAGTAGCGACCGTCGAGGCTCGGGATCACCCAGCTCGGCTCGCGGCCGACCGGCGCGGCTGCAAGCAGGTC
>JBILEG010000396.1:0-3714 GCA_044352225.1 Pseudomonadales bacterium
CTGTCGGTGTGCGCGCCGATCAGACGCAGCCCTGACACGGCAGCGGGCTCGCGCCCTCTCACGAACGCGATCAGCGAGGAGCCGTTGCGGCGCAGGAAATAGCGCCCGCCGGGCGCGAGCGACCAGAGTTCGGCTTCGTGGAGTTCATGGAAACCCCGCTCGGCCAGCAAGGCCGCGAGCGCGCGCACGGCATGGAACGGTGTGGGAGAATCCGACAGGAAACCGAGCAGGCCGGCGTTGAATGCATCGAGGTCTTTCATGGTGCGTCGTTCCCGCTGTCGTGGTGTCGTTCGAGCCGGGCGAGCAGGCTGGAGGTATCCCAGCGCCCGCCACCCATGGCTTGGACCTCGGCGTAGAACTGGTCGACCAGTGCCACCACCGGCAGGCTGCTGCCGTTGCGCCTCGCCTCGTCCTGCACGATGCCGAGATCTTTTCGCATCCAGTCCACCGCAAAACCGAAGTCGTAGCGGCCCTCGAGCATGCTGGCGTGGCGGTGCTCCATCTGCCAGGACTGCGCGGCACCCTGCCGGATCACACCGATCACCGCGAGCGCGTCGAGCCCTGCCGCACGCGCAAAATGCAGCCCCTCTGCAAGCCCCTGCACCAGGCCCGCGATGCAGATCTGGTTGACCATCTTGGCGAGTTGGCCTGCGCCAGCGGGCCCGAGCAGTCGGGCGCAACGGGCGTAGCTCGCAAGGAAGGGCTCCACCGCAGCGAAATCCGTCGCCGCGCCGCCACACATGATGGTGAGCTTGCCGTTCTCGGCACCGGCCTGACCACCGGACACCGGTGCATCGAGCCAGCCCACACCGCGGGCCGCGCAGGCAGCGGCAAGTTCGCGCGCGAGCGCCGCAGAGGCAGTGGTGTGATCGACCAGCACAGCGCCCGGAGACATGGCTGCCAGCACCCCGCTCTCGCCGAGCACCACGCTGCGTACGCTGTCGTCGTTGCCGAGGCAGAGGAACACAGCACTCGTCCCGCACGCCGCATCCGCAGCCGACGCCGCCACCGTGCCGGCGTGTGCACCGACCCAGCGATCGGCCTTGGCAGCGTCACGGTTGAACACGCGCACCGCATGCCCGGTCCGGGCCAGATGACCTGCCATCGGGAAACCCATCACACCCAGACCAACGAAGGCCAGTGCAGTCATGCGGAACTCCGGAAGACGAGGGCCAGAGCCCTCAGACGTAGATATCGATGCCGAGCAATTCGCCGTAGGACGGATCGGCAGGCGTGGCACGCTCGACGCCCAGATACGCCGCGATGGCAGGGCGCGGGGACTCTTCGGTGACCTGGCTCAGGCGGATGCGCTCCTGACGGGCCTCGCGCGGGGCGGCGGTCTCTCCGATGCGTTGCGCCGGTGCGGCCGCCTCACGCTCGGAGCGTGCTGCCGCATCGGTAGCCGGCTCTTCCCGGGCTTCGAGCGCCTCGCGGCGGCGGGCCGCGATCGCAGCGCGCTGCGCCTCTACGGCGAAGCCGCCAGGGCCACCCGCAGAGGACGTTGCTGAGGAGGAGATGCCGATAGCCACCGTTGCCTGAGTCCGGTCGTGAAGGGCGGGACGAGTGTATCAGCAGCAAACGGGGAAATCAGCCACGCAGAGCGGCCTGTGCCTCGCGTGTTTTCCATGCCGAGACGCCGCGCACATAGGACGGCTCGGCGTCCCGGGCGGCGATCCATGCCTCTTTGCCCGCAGCACGCGCGAGGTCGAGCACGCAGGCTGCCCCGGGCCCTGCATCGGCGAGAAGACGGGCAGCCTCGGGACGTATGGCGGGATACTGCGTCCAGCCGTCGCCTGCCAACAGGGTGTTCGCGGGCGCGCAGCCTGCAGGGAATACGTGATGCGAAACCTGCTGCAACACGGGCAAGGGCAGCGGGGCTACGGCATCGCCCTCGCGCTGGAACAGGGCGCAGTAGAGTTCTCCCATGTGCGCATCGACGGCAACGGCCACGCGGGTTTCCGCGCCATCGGCACCGGCGCGCCGGTGAGCATCCAGCGCAAGCGCGTGCAGGGAACACACCGGCACCAGCGGCAGCGAGAGAGCGAAACCCAGGCCCTGCGCGAAAGCCACGGCAATGCGCACGCCCGTGAAGGAGCCCGGCCCTCTGCCGAACGCGATGGCTGCGAGATCTGCAGGTTGCTTCCCTGCCTCTGCGAGGAGACCGGATGCGAGCGCAAGCACGAGCGCGTGGTGCTCGCGCGGACGATCGAGCGTGCGCTCAAGCAGGAAATTGCCATCACCAAGTGCGACCGAACAGCGCGGTCCGGAGGCCTCGATGGCAAGGATCAGTGACATGGGCGAAGCACCCCCGGAAACTGCAGGATGCAGAAAAAAACAGCCCGCGCACCGGACTCCCGGTCACGCGGGCTGCGTGCGTAGCCCTCAGGCAGCCGGTGCTGCGGGAGCGGCTGCGGGTGCTGCCACCGGGGCGGGAGCCGCCTTGGGCTTGCGTGCGGCGGGCTTGCGCTTGGTGGATTTCTTTTTGGTCGCTGCGACTTTCGCTGCATGCCGCTTCTTGGCTTCGGCAAGGCGCTTGGCGTTCATGCGTGCGCGCTGCTTGAGGAATGCGGCCTTCGTCTTCTCGACGACCTTGCCGAGATCCGCCTTGGCACGTTTCTCGAGATCGGTCGCGAGGCGCTTCAGCGCTTTTTCCGCGTCTTTCTCGAGTTGCATCAGGCGCTCGCCGAGGGTGGGAGCGGGCTTCTTCTTGCGCGCGGGCTTCTTCTTCGCGGCAGCCTTGGCAGGAGCGGCTTTTTTCGCGGGCTTGGGGCTCGCTGCCTTGGGGGCTGCTGCCTTCTTCGCAGGGGCTTTCTTGGCGGGCTTCGTGGCCATCGGGAGACTCCTTGTGGTTATCGGTCGCAGGGTTTCGACAGACATCTGTAAAAGGCCCGATGACCTTATCACACGCCCGAAATTGCCAGCAATGCGCGGCAGCCCTCAGGCAAGTCCCAGTGAGTTGCGCGCGAGCGCAGCGAGCACCGCGACGTGATCCGGGCGATCGTTCAGACAGGGAATGTAGCGGTATTCGCTGCCACCACTCTCGACGAAAAGCTCCCGGTTGGCGATGGCCATTTCCTCGAGCGTCTCCAGACAATCCGCCGAGAAGGCAGGGCAGATCACGTCCACACCTTTCACGCCTTCAGCGGCCAGCCTGCGCAGAGTCTCGTCGGTGTAGGGCTCCAGCCACTTCTGGCGACCGAAACGCGACTGGAAGGCGAGCGTCCATTCACCTTCCTGCAGCCCCAATGCCTGTGCGAGCAGTTCACCGGTGCGCAGACACTGTTGCTGGTAGGGATCGCCCTTGCGCACGTTCACTTCGGGGATGCCGTGGAACGACAACAGCAAGTGCCCTGCGCTGCCATGCTCCGCGCGGTAGTCCCTCACGCTGGCTGCGAGGGCTGCGATGTAGCCCGGGTGATCGTGGTAATCGCGGACCAGCATGAAATGGGGCAGCGCTCGCGACACCTTGATGAACGAGGCCACCTGATCGAAGACGGCTGCGGTGGTGGTGGCCGAATACTGGGGATACAGGGGCAGCACGCACACGCGCTGGATGCCGGCATCCACGATCTCGCGCAGGACCTCCGTGATCACCGGCCCCTGGTAGCTCATGGCGAGCCGTACGGAGGGCGCGCGCTCACCGAGTTCCGCGCGCAGGAGATCCTGCAGCGCCGTGCGCTGGCGCTCGCTCACCGCTCGAAGCGGCGAATCACC
>JBILEG010000397.1:0-3702 GCA_044352225.1 Pseudomonadales bacterium
GGACGGCGTGCCCGACGCACAACTCTGAGGCGAGCACATGGGCGGGACCAGTCTCATCACCGGCGTGGAGGATGCGATCGCCGGCTACATGACAGGGCTGCTGCCGCCCGAAACAGGCGTACACGCGCGCCTGCGCGCCGAAACCGCAGGCATGCCCGGCGCGGTGATGCAGGTATCGCAGGAGCAGGGCCGCGTGATGCAGATGCTGCTCAGGCTCTGCGGCGCGCGCCGCACGATCGAGATCGGCGTGTTCACGGGCTTCAGCACGCTGGTGACCGCCGAGGCGCTCCCCGAGGACGGCCGCGTGATTGCCTGCGATGTCAGCGAGGAGTGGACATCCATCGCACGGCGTTACTGGCAGGAGGCGGGCGTTGCGCACAAGATCGATCTGCGCATTGCGCCGGCGCTGCAGACGCTCGATGCCTTGCTGGCTGCAGGCGAGGCGGCATCTTTCGATTTTGCGTTCATCGATGCCGACAAGGAAAACCAGGCCGATTACTACGAGCGCTGCCTGCAACTGCTGCGGCCCGGCGGGCTGCTGATGCTGGACAACGCGCTCTGGCACGCTCGCGTGGCGGATCCTGCCGACAACAGCCCTGACACACTCGCGATCCGAGAACTGAACCGTCGCATGGCCGCAGATTCCCGAACGCAGGCATGCCTGATCGCCTGCGGGGATGGGCTGCACCTGGCGCGCAAGCGTTGATTGTCGCGGGCATGGCCCGCTCCTACGGGCGCGCTGGGCTATGGTCGCGGCAGCCGGTAGCGTAGCGCGCACCGAAGGCACCGCGGCGCCACGCCGCTCACGGAACACGAGATGCACGCCCTCCAGGCCCGATTCGCCGAACTCCTCGGTCGCAATCTCGACACGCGCGAGCGCACCACCCTGCCCACGCTGGATGCACCGCTCGCCCGTAAACTCCTCGCGCGACTCGACGCCGTTCCTCTCTTTGCGCACGCCTACACTCACCTGACGAACTTCACGCACGGCAGCTTCCGTCCGGTGGATCTGCTCGACTTCGCGTACCGCCACGAACTCTCCGGTGTGTGCATCCATCTGGCCGATGGCGAAGAGCGGAGTCTGGGCCGCGCCGACGACACCACGCTGCAATCCGTCGCCGCGCATGCCACTCGCCTCGGCCTTGCCGTGCATCTCGAAATCAGTTCGACCGCACGCGCAGAGGCAGACCGCGCGATCCACGTTGCCCGCGTGATGGGCGTACGCCACCTGCGCGTGTACTCGCGCTACGAGGGCCTGCTCTCAGCGGTGATGGAGCGCGTTCGCGAAGACCTGCGCTATCTGGCCGCGCAGGCCGAGCTGCACGATCTGCACATCCACTTCGAACAGCACGAGGAACTCAAGAGCGCCGAGATCGCCGCGCTTCTCGGCGAGTTGGCACACCCGCGGCTCCGGGCGCTCTTCGATTTCGGCAACATGATCAACGCCGCCGAGCAGCCTATGGACGCGCTGCGCACGCTCTCACCGTGGATCAAACAGGCGCATCTCAAGGGCGCGCGCATCGTGCCCGAGGGTCCGGGCAACGGACACCGCGGCGTGCTGCAGGGCAGCCCGGAAGACGATCTGCCAGGGCCCCGCATGCTCTTCGAACTGCTGATGCTGGGCGAGGAAGAACCGCAGGTGATCGCACTCGCGCTGGAGCAGGAAAACCACTACCACGCGCCGATGTTCCGCCATCACGCAGAGCCGGCCGACCCCTTCATTCCCTACCGCGAAATGAGCGAGACCGCGCTCCCCGAGGGCACGAGCCTGCAAGAGATGCTCGAGGGCGAACCGCGCTGGGCGAACAGCCAGGTGCGGGTGGTGCGCGGGATCCTGCAGGAGCTGCGCACGCTCGCCGAGTGCACGCTGCTCGCGGAACACAGCTGCGCGACTGCGCCCATCGCCGGAGCCTCTGCACCGTGAGTCCGGAACAACGCCTGCGCTGGCTGCGCCTGCTGGTGCTGGTGCTCTGCAGCGGCTCGATCTACAAGCTCACCAACCTGAAGGACGCCTTCTACGTCCCGATGCAGCAATTCATGCATCTGGGCAACACCGAGATCGGCGTGCTGCTCAGCGTGAGCGCGACGGTGTCATCGGTAGCCTTCGTGGTGGGAGGCTATCTCGCCGACCGACTGCCCGCGCGCGTGCCGATCACGCTCGGTCTGGTCGCCACAGGCCTCGCGGGGATCTACCTGAGCACACTGCCACCGTACGCACACATGCTTGTACTGGCCGGTTTTTTTGCATTCTGCGCAGACTGCCTGTGCTGGCCTGCGCTGCTGAAAGCGATCCGCGCGACCGGCGATGAGAGCCAGCAAGGACGCATGTTCGGCTTCTTCGAAGGCGGACGCGGCCTCGCGGATACGCTGGTGGCGCTGCTCGCGCTGGGACTCTTCGTGTTGCTGGGATCCGGTGAACAGGGTTTCCGGGCGGCGATCCTGCTGTTTTCCGCGATCGATATCGCCGTGGGGGTGATGAGCTACGTGGTGCTCCGCGAACCCGCAGGCAGTGCAACACCCGTGCAAACAGGAAGCGACGCGGTGGGCCTCGCAGGCTTGCGCCAGGCGCTGGCGATGCCCGAAGTGTGGCTGGTGAGCCTGAACGTGTTCATGGTCTACATCGTCTACTGCGGGCTGATTTTCTTCGTGCCCTACCTGCGCGAGGAATACGGCATGTCGGTGGGCATGGCGGGCGTGTACGGCATCGTGAACCAGTACGGGCTGAAGATCCTCGGCGGCCCCATCGGGGGCTATCTGGCGGATCGGCGCTTCGGCAGCGCTACCCGTTTCATGCGCGTTGCCTTCCTCGTGCTGCTACCGGCGATGCTGCTGGTGCTCGTGTTGCCGCAGGGATCGCAGTGGGTGGGTGTGGGGATGGTGGCAACGCTCGCGTTTTCGCTGGTCGTCTTCAGCATGCGCGGCGTGTTCTGGGCGCCCATGCAGGAAGTGCGAGTGCCCGCCGCCATCAGCGGCTCGGCCTTCGGCATCGGCTGCCTGATCGGCTACTCGCCGGGGATGTTTGCCTACGCGGGTTACGGCGCGATTCTGGACCATGTGCCGGGAGCGGCAGGCTACCGGCTGGTGTTCGGGACGATGCTGTTGCTGTCGGTGGTGGGGTTCGGCGTGGCGACGGTGTTGGCAAGAGTGGTAGCACGCGGGCGCACGGCCTGAGCGAAGAAGCGGGCTTATCCCGAGAGCGTCAGCCGGCTTCCCACGGATTGATGACCGCAAGACCCGCCGCCCGGAATGGCGCGGTATCCCTCGTCGCAACGGCCAACCCGTTCGCTGCCGCAATCGCCGCGATGTAACTGTCAGCAGTTCCGATCGCGATGCCGGCACCGCGTGCGCTGGCGAGCAGCGTCGCGTATTCACGCGTGCATGCGAGATCGAAGGCGAGAATGCGGCCCGCTCACTTCAGCTTCGCGTACCTCTGCTCCAGCCGCTCCGCCCCCGCCGTGATCGCGAAGTAGTCGTACTTGCCGGGCTTCTGCGTCGACATCAGATAAAGCATGTGCATCGTGTGCTTGTCGGGGAGCATGCGGCGGTAGTCGTCTTCGGCAAACAAGGTATGGAAACGCGGTGAGGTGAGCCGCGGCGCGCCGCGCCCGCGTTTGAGGAGCGGGACATCGCAGAACGCGAGCGGATCGATCAGCGGGAAACTCCCCCAGTCCGAAGGCGAAGACACGTCCACCCAGGTGAGCC
>JBILEG010000053.1:0-12669 GCA_044352225.1 Pseudomonadales bacterium
CGAGGCGCGAGAGACCACTGGCAACGATGCGGGCGTGGCGCGGGTTTGCTGCGTTGAATCGACGCACTTCGCGGACGCGGGCCGGTGTATCCAGCACCGAGAGGAACAGCGTGGCATCGGCAGCGTGCGGGGTGTCGAGGAAACGCTGCAGATAACGCGCGAGCGCAGTCTCTCCTGCATCGAGCGCGAGTTCGAAGCGCTGCCAGGCGGCTTCTGGGCCCGGGTTTCCCTGCGCCAGCCAGGGTGCGAGCGCCGCGTCGCAACTCGCCGGTAGCGAGCGCGGCGTCATCCAGAGTGCCGCAGCGGCGGCGCCGGCGTCTTTCTTCGCGCCGGTCTGCCAGAGGGCGAAGGCGCGGGTACAACGCTCCGTGAGGCTGGCCTCGTCTTCGCGGAAATGCCGCAGCCAGGCCTGCCAGTCGCTGCGCTTCGCCAGCGCTGCCAACCAGTCACTGCGCAGTCTGGCCGCAGGCAACTGCCGGTCATAACGCGTCAGAAACTGCTCCACCGCCCCGGTGTCTGGGGGCGTAAGCGAGCGGCGCAGCCGCGCGAGTTCGAGATAGGGGTAGAGCGGGTAATCGCGCAGTGAAGACGACAGGCGGTTGAACGGCCCGGCATCACCGCGTGCCAGTGCGGACGAGGCGCTCTGGTATTCGGCGCGGACACGCGCGGAGGGTTCTGGCAGATCTGCCTGTGCCGGATGCGCCTGCAGGAGGATGGCGAAAACCCACCCCAACAGGCTGACGCCTGCCCGTGCCGGCACCTTGCGCGGTGACCGGCGCGGAGACGGACGACGCAGGCTCAGGAGTCGTCCTGCACCCGCACCGCGAGTACATCGCAGCGGGCTCCGTGCAGCACCCCATTCGCCGTTGAGCCCATCAGCAGGGACAGCCCGTGACGTCCGTGGCTGCCTACCACTATAAGATCCGCGCCGATCTCTTCGGCAATGTGGTGGATCTCGGTTTCCGGCCGCCCGACCACCAGACGGCGATGGGATTCGGGGATGTTCAGCGGGTCGCAGAGCGACGCCATGTGTGATTTGGCCTGCTTGTGGATCTCTTCCTGGATCCCGGAGAAGTCCATCGGGATGTCGCCGCCATAGGCAAAGCTGAGCGGCTCGATCACGTGGACCACGCTCAGTTCGGCGCCCGATGCATTGCGCAGCGCCACGGCGCGATCGACGACCTGCCGGGACTCTGCGCTCAGGTCCACGCCTAGAAGTATGTGTCGGTATCCTGACATGGCTTTCACTCCTGTTGTGGCATCCGTCCTGGATGCGTCGGTACCATAGCCCAACGCGCGAAGGCCCCGCAAACGCGTGCTTTGACGGAGAACAAGTGAACGGCTTTCTTCTTGCCACTGCGCTGGTCATCGCTTTCGTGGCCGGTTCGGCGCTGTCTTTGCGTCCCTCGCCGCGGCAGCGGCAACTGGCGCGGTTGCGCGAGCACGCGGTAGGCTCAGGGCTGCGTGTGCAGTGGCGCCCCGGCGGGCAGGAGATCGCTTACCTGCTGCCGTGGGGTCTGTCGGATGCGGCGCGGAGCCGCGCCTTGCGCTTCGGCCTCGAACGGACTGCCGGGGCCATCTGGGAAGCGGGCACTCCCGCACCGGAGATCGCTGCTGCACTGGCGGTTTTTCCCGCTGCGGTTACCGTCGTTCGTGCTGTGCCCGAGGGTCTGCAGGCCTGCTGGAACGAGGCAGGCACCGTCACGGATGTCGAGCTGATCGCGCGCGCCTTGCGCGAACTCGCAAGCGCTCTGCTGCACGATTCCTGAGCTTGCTCAGGCCCCCGCCAAGTCCGGGGTCGTACAGAACCCGTACTTGACCCTTCCCGGGGCAGTCCGTATATATGGCGCCCCTCGCGAATCCAAGGAACGTCGCACCGCACATGGGCAAGTCGCTGGTCATCGTGGAGTCGCCCGCCAAGGCGAAGACGATCAACAAGTACCTGGGCAGCCGCTTCGTGGTGAAGTCCAGCGTGGGTCACATCCGAGACCTCCCTACCGGTGGCAGCGCAGAGCCCGTGTCGGCAGCGGATCGCGCGAAGAGCGCGGCCGCCACCCGCAAGCTCAGCCCGGCGCAGAAAGCGCGCCACAAGGAAAAGAAATCCCGCGAGCAGCTCGTCAAGCGCATGGGCGTGGATCCGGATCGGGGCTGGCGTGCCAGCTACGACATCCTCCCCGGCAAGGAAAAAGTCGTCGCGGACCTGCGCAAGGCCGCGGCCGGCGCCGACACCATCTATCTGGCGACCGACCTTGACCGCGAGGGAGAGGCCATCGCCTGGCACCTGCGCGAAGCCATCGGCGGCGATGACGCCAAGTACCGTCGCGTCGTGTTCAACGAGATCACCAAGAGCGCCATCGACGCCGCCTTCAAGAAGCCGGGCAGCATCGACATGGATCGCGTGAACGCGCAGCAGGCGCGGAGATTCCTCGATCGCGTCGTGGGCTACATGCTGTCGCCGCTGCTCTGGGAGAAGGTCGCCCGCGGCACCTCCGCGGGGCGTGTGCAGTCGGTTGCGGTGCGCTTGCTGGTCGAGCGCGAGCGCGAGATCCGGGCCTTTGTGCCCGAGGAGTTCTGGGAGCTCCATGCCGACACCCTGACTCCTGCGGGCGAGGCGCTGCGCCTCGAGGTGCGTCGCCACGGCGAAGAGCCCTTCAAGCCTGTCACCCGCGAGGAAGCCGAGCGCGCTGTCGCGGCGCTGCGCAAGGCCGCGTTCGTCGTTTCCAAGCGCGAGGACAAGCCCCAGCGCAGCAAACCTTCCGCGCCTTTCATCACGTCGACGCTGCAACAGGCGGCGAGTACGCGCCTCGGCTTCGGCGTGAAGAAGACCATGACGCTGGCGCAGCGCCTCTACGAGGCAGGCTTCATCAGCTACATGCGAACGGACTCCACCAACCTGAGCGCAGACGCCGTCGAGGCCGTGCGCGGGTACATCTCTTCCTCCTTCGGCGAGCGTTACCTGCCGGGCAAGCCCATCGCCTACTCGAGCAAGGAAGGCGCGCAGGAAGCGCACGAGGCGATCCGTCCGTCCGACGTCAACCTCGCGCCCGAGGCACTCGAGGGCATGGAGCGCGACGCGGTGCGCCTCTACGACCTCATCTGGCGGCAGTTCATCGCCTGCCAGATGACGCCTGCCGAGTATCTCGCCACCGTGGTCGACGTCACCGCCGGCGATTACGCGCTCCGCGCGAGCGGACGCATCCAGAAGTTCGACGGCTACCTGCGCGTGCTGCCACCGCAGGCACGCAAGGACGAAGACACCGAACTGCCCGATGTGGCTGTCGGAAAGAGCCTCCGCCTGAAGGAGCTGCTGCCCAGCCAGCACTTCACCAAGGCCCCGCCGCGCTACACCGAAGCCACACTGGTACGCGAACTGGAGAAGCGCGGCATCGGCCGCCCCTCGACCTACGCGGCGATCATCTCCACCATCCAGGACCGGGGTTATGCCCGCGTCGAGTCGAGGCGCTTCTACGCCGAGAAACTCGGCGACATCGTCACCGACCGCCTCGCCGAGAAATTCACCGACCTGATGGATTACGGCTTCACGGCCGGCATGGAAGAAACGCTGGACAAGGTGGCGGCCGGAGAGCGCGACTGGATCGGCGTCCTCGATGAGTTCTACACCGGTTTCCGCCAGCGTCTGGAGGAAGCCAAGCGCCCTGAGGCGGGCGATGCGATGGGCGGCATGCGCAGCAACCCGCCTGTGGAAACCGCCATCGCCTGCGGTACCTGCGGCCGACCGATGCAGATCCGCACCGGCAGCACGGGCGTGTTCCTGGGTTGCTCGGGTTATGGCCTGCCGAAGGGCGAGCAGTGCAAGAGCACGCTGAATCTGGTCCACGGTGACGAGGTCGTACACGACGATCAGGACGAGGAAGCCGAATCCCGCCTGCTGCGCACGCGCCACCGTTGCCCGCTGTGTCATACGGCCATGGACAGCTACTTGGTCGATGCCGCGCGCAAACTCCACGTCTGCGGAAACAACCCCGCCTGCACGGGTTACGAAATCGAGACCGGCCGCTTCAAGCTGAAGGGCTACGAGGGCCCGCTGATCCCCTGCGACAAATGCGGTGCGGACATGCAGTTGAAGACGGGCCGCTTCGGCAAGTACTTCGGCTGCACCGGCGAGGCTTGCCGCAACACCCGGAAACTCTTGCGCAACGGTCAGCCGGCGCCGCCCAAATCCGACCCCATTCCCATGCCGGACTTGCGCTGCATCAATTGCGATGACCATTACGTGCTGCGCGATGGCGCCTCGGGCCTGTTCCTGGCCGCGAGCCGTTTCCCCAAGAACCGCGAAACCCGAGCGCCCTTGCTGAAGGAGTTGTTGCCGGTGCGGGATCAACTTGATCCCAAGTACCACTTCCTGCTCGACGGCCCCGTGAAGGATCCGCAGGGAAACCCCGTGCAGGTGCGTTTCAGCCGCAAGATGCGCCGTCAGTACCTGATGAGCGAGGCCGATGGCAAGCCGACGGCCTGGAGGGCCTTCCACCGCGACGGCAAATGGGTGGTGAGCAAGGATGAATGAGCCCGAGGTCGGGACCGCGCTCCTCGAGATCGTGGAGCTCGCCAACGGCGATATCGTGTTGCAGCGCGCGGGAGGGGAGGGAGCGCCACTGGTGCGCATCCGCTTCTCGGCAGAATCGCGCGGGTACCTGGCCGGTTCGCGCTTGGGCGTTGCGAGGGCGATGATCGAGGCGGGTATCCGCGCTGCTGCCCAGCAGTCTGGCAGCGAGGCGGATGTGGATTACCTCGCGGGCCGCAACGATGCGGGCCCGGTCATCCACTGAGCCTCTGGTCTCAGGTCCCGAGCCGCAACACCCCTACGCTGATGCCCTCCAGGGAGAACTCCCTCTCGCGCAGATCGACCCGGATCGTGTCGAAGTCCGGGTTCTCGGGGAGCAATTCGAGCAGGTGACGGTCTTTGGTGCGGTGCAGGCGCTTCACCGTGACCTCGTCGTCAATGCGGGCTACCACAATCTGTCCCTCGCGTGCGTCCGTGCTGCGGTGCACCGCGAGCAGGTCGCCGTCCAGGATGCCGGCATCCCGCATGCTCATGCCCTTCACGCGAAGGAAGTAATCGGCACGCGGAGAGAACATCTGCGGGGGCAGTTGCAGGTGGCGCTCGACATGCTCTGCTGCGAGCACCGGGTTGCCGGCGGCGACGCGCCCGATCACCGGTATGCCCGATTCTTCGCAGAGGCGTATGCCGCGCGAGGCGCCTGCGGTCATTTCGATGGCGCCCTTGCGCGCGAGTGCGCGGAGGTGTTCCTCGGCGGCGTTGGCCGAGCGGAAGCCGAGTTCGCGCGCGATGTCGGCGCGGGTGGGGGGGTAACCGGTCTCGTCCTGGTAGCGGCGGATGAGGTCGAGGACCTCTTGCTGTCGGACGGTGAGTTCCTGCATGGCGTGCGCCCCGGCGTGAAGATGCTGTGATTATATACAGCATCTTTCATCGGGCAAGCCCGATGCCGTGTTTTCTTCTGCCACTGCGCAGCGCCCGTTTCGTGTCCCTCGGGCTTTCGCGCCGGCGGTGGTGGCGCCATCATGCGGACGGGATGATGCGGGGTGCAGGGCATGGGTTCGCAGGGGCGTGTGGCGGTGATCGGAGGCAGCGGTGCGCGTTTCGCCGCGGCGTCCGGGAGTGATCGGCCCGGGTTGTCCGATACCCCTTGGGGCCCGCCCTCTGCGGCGGTGCGTGAACTGCGTATCGGTGATCACGGTGTTCTTTTCCTGGCGCGCCACGGCGAGCCACATGCCATCGCACCGCACCGCGTGAACTACCGCGCCAACATCCACGCCCTGCACGCGAGCGGTGCCACCCACGTCATCGCCCTGAACACGGTGGGTGGCATCAGCGCCGAGGCGGTGCCGGGCAGCCTGTGGTTGCCCGGGCAGATCATCGATTACACCTGGGGCCGGGAGTCTTCCTTCCACGACGGCACGGTCTGGCCGCTGCAGCACCAGGAGTTTGCGGAGCCTTATGACCGGCCGCTGCGTGAGTTGCTCATGCTCGCTGCCGAGCAGGCGGGCATCGCGATCTTTTCCGGTGGTGTGTATGGATGCACGCAAGGCCCCAGGCTCGAGACTGCCGCCGAGATCCGCCGCATGCAGCGTGACGGCTGTGATCTGGTGGGCATGACCGGCATGCCGGAGGCGGCGCTGGCGCGGGAACTCGGGATGGCCTACGCGAGCATCTCGATGGTGGTGAACCCCGCTGCAGGTCTCTCAGCCGACGCCATCACACTCGAAGCCATCCTGCGTGAGGCCGATCACTGCATGACGCGCTGCACGGCAGTGCTGGCGCGTGCGCTCCCCTTGCTGGATCAGCCGCCCGGCTGAGGTGGCGGCAGCGGCGCCGACGTCGCGGGCGTGCCCGCGGGAAGTGCCACCGGTGGGGCGCTGCCTTCGGGAGATACAGGCGCGGCCGGATCCCACGGCCGTACGGTCACCAGCACGCCTAACAGCGGGTGGTCGAGGTAGTGCACCTCGCCAGGTGCAATCTTGCGGCTGGCGGTCAGCAGCACTGTCTGTGTTGCGCGCACCGGTTCCACAACCACGGCGGGCTCGGCGGGTACGGGGTCCTGTACCGCTTCCGTACTCATGCCGCTCTCTGCCTGCAAGGCGGCGGGAGGTTTCGGCAGCAGCGGTTTGGGAACCGGTGGCAAGTCCACGGCATTCGGCCCCGGGGATTCCCCGGCAGCGGGGAAGGCGTTCAGCCACAGGCGGGCGTCGATGTGAAGAAACCGGGATCGCGTGATCGTGATGGAGCCTTCCAGTTCGTGGTGTTCGCCGGCGCTGGCACCGCCGGTGACGAGCGTGCTTTCCCTCGCGCCCTCTGCCAACCGTGGTTCGCGCCAGGCGAGGTGCGCGAGCAGCCGGTAACCCGGGGCGTTGGCGATACGCGCGGCGGCATCCGCGAGCACGGTGTCTTGGCCTGCGAGCAGCACGCCCGGCAGTTCATCCGGCGCGGGAACTTGGCCGGCGGGCGCTGCAGGCGCTGCGCTGCCGGCTTCTGCCTGCAACGCGCGCTCGAATTCGCGGGCTTCCAGCGCCGCCGTGTGCTCCGGGCTGCCCGGTTCGAGCAGGAAGCGAAGTGCAGGCGGATAAGACAGCGCGGGTGCGGTGGGCCATGCCTCGCCCGGTGAATCCGGTTCCATGTGGCGGAAAACAATGACTTCCACCTGTACCCAGGGCGCGTCCGCCGCAGGGGGCTGCGGGGTCTGTGTCTGCGCAGCGGTGCCACCCGCCCAGAGCGACAGAAGAAGGCAGAGCCGCGCGGCGCGTTGTTGCGGGTTCATCTGGATCGTGCTCCGGAGTTCGCTGCGTGGCTCCGCCGCGCGAGGCGCGCGAGCAGTTCCTCGACGAAACCGATGCGCGCCTGCGCGTCGGGAAGAGCCTGGCTGAATCGCAGCCGTACGCCGCCGTCGAGACGGAACCGGCGCGGATCCTGCTGCACCATATCGACGATCGTCAACGGGTCGACCCTGGTGTCCTTCGCGAATTCGAGCAAGCCGGAGGTGGCGCTCGCCTCGATCCGCGAGATGCCCAGCGCTGCCGCTGCGAGGCGCAGTCGGGCAAGCTCCAGCAGGTTCTGCGTCGCGGGCGGCAAGGGGCCGAAGCGGTCCAGCATCTCGGACTCCAGCGCCGCGAGAGCATCCTCGTTGCCGGCCGAGGACAGGCGCTTGTAGAGCACCAGGCGGTTGTGCACGTCGGGCAGGTAGTCGTCCGGAATCAGGGCGGGTATGCGCAGGTTCACGTCCAGCCCGGGCCGCAGGTCTGCCTCCGGATCGGGCAGTTTGCCGGCACGCAAAGCCTTCACGGCGCGTTCGAGCAGGTCCATGTACAGGCTGTAGCCGATCGCCTGTATCTGGCCGCTCTGCTCCTCGCCGAGCAACTCTCCCGCGCCGCGGATCTCGAGGTCGTGGGTGGCGAGCAGGAAGCCCGCGCCCAGCGATTCCGTCCCCGCGAGCGCCTCCAGGCGCTTCACGGCGTCGCCGGTCATCGATTTCTCGTCGGGCGTCAGCAGGAAGGCGTAGGCCTGGTGATGCGAGCGGCCCACGCGGCCGCGCAACTGGTGCAGCTGCGCGAGCCCGAACTTGTCGGCCCGCTCGATGATGATGGTGTTGGCGCTGGGGATATCGATCCCGGTCTCGATGATGGTGGTGCAGCAGAGCACGTTGAAGCGCTTGTGGTAGAAGTCCGACATCACGCGCTCGAGTTCGCGCTCGCGCAACTGCCCGTGCGCCACCGCGACGCGTGCCTCCGGCAGGAGTGCGGTGATCTCCGCGGCCCGTTTCTCGATCGACTGCACGTCGTTGTGCAGCAGGAAGACCTGCCCGCCCCGGCGCAGTTCCCGCGAGAGTGCATCCTGCACCACCGTGTCGTCGTGGCGCTGCACGAAGGTTTTCACGGAAAGCCGGCGTGCGGGCGGTGTGCTGATGATAGAGATGTCGCGCAAACCCGCCATCGCCATGTTCAGCGTGCGGGGTATGGGTGTTGCGGTCAGCGTGAGCATGTCCACGCTCGCGCGTAGCGCCATCAGCTGGTCTTTCTGGCGCACGCCGAAGCGGTGCTCCTCGTCGACGATCACGAGGCCCAGGCTGCGGTAGCGCACTCCGGGCGAGAGCAGGCTGTGGGTGCCGATCACGATATCGACGCGTCCTTCGACAAGCCGCGCCAGCACCTCTTTCTGTTCCTGCGCCGATTTGAATCGCGACAGCGAGGCGATGCTCACCGGCAGGTCCGCGAAACGGTCGCTGAAGGTTTCGAAGTGCTGTTCCGCGAGCAGCGTGGTGGGCACCAGCACCGCCACCTGCATGCCCGCGTTCACCGCCACAAACGCTGCACGCATCGCCACTTCGGTCTTGCCGAAACCCACATCGCCGCAGACCAGACGGTCCATGGCGCGCGGCGCTGCCATGTCCGTGAGCACGGCGTCGATGGCGGTCAGCTGATCGGGAGTTTCCTCGAAAGGAAAGGCGGCGGCGAAGGCCTCGTAGGCCGAGCCGGGATCGTCGAAGGCGTGGCCCGGACGTGCCGCCCGCCGGGCATGGATTTCGAGCAGTTCGGCGGCGACGTCGCGGATTTTCTCTGCAGCCTTGCGGCGTGCCTTCTGCCATTGGTCGCTGCCGAGACGCGCGAGTTGCAGGTTGTCCGCGTCGATGCCCGTGTAGCGGCTGACCAGATCGAGCGCGGTGACCGGAACGAAGAGCTTCGCGCCTTCCGCGTATTCGATGCAGAGGAATTCGGCCCGCTCGCCGTCGACCTCCAGCGCCTGCAGTCCGAGATAGCGGCCTACGCCGTGCTCGAGATGGACCACCGGCACGCCGGGCGAGAGTTCCGCCAGATCGCGGATACCGTTGCTCCAGCCCTCGCTCGCGCGGGCGCGCCGGCGCCGCTGCAGCACGCGTCTGCCGAAGAGGGCCGACTCCGCGATGACGGCAAGTCCGGGCGTGGCCAGCGTGAAACCGGCGGCGAGCGGTGCCACGGCCAGAGCCACCCGCGCTCCCGAGGTGAGGAAGTCCTGCCAGCCGCTCACGTTTTCGGCGCCTGCGCCCGCCCGGCGGAGCATCTCGGCCAGCATCTCGCGACGACCGGCTGTCTCGGCGCAGAACAGCAGCCGTTTGCCCGACAGGCCGAGCAGCGCCTGCACGCGGGCCTGGGCGTCGGCTTTTTCCGGGAGCTGCAGGCTGTCCAGGGTCACTGCGGGGAAATCGCCGGCGCCGGCACGCTCCGGTGCTGGCGCCTTGCCGAAATCGATCCGTGTGTAGCGCTTCAGGCCGGTGCGCACTTCGTCGGGTGGCAGGCAGATCTCGCGCGGTTCGAGCAGCGGTCGGGAGTGGTCCGAGCCCAGGCTCGCATGGCGTGCGCGCAAGGCATCCCAGCTGTGGTCGAGCTCGCCCCGGACCTCGTCCTCGACGCAGACCAGCGTGTCCTCCGGCAGGTAATCGAAGAGCGTCGCGCAGGCGTCGAAAAACAAAGGCAGCCAGTACTCCACACCGCCCGGTGCGATGCCGCGGACGATGTCCTGGTAGTCGGGGCAGGCGCGGTGATCGTTGTCGAAGCGCGCGTGCCAGCGGCGCCGGAAGGCCGCGATGGCCTCCTCGTGGAAGGGGAACTCCCGACCCGGCAACAGTTCAAGCGCGCTCAGCGCGCCGGTACTGCGTTGCGTGTCGGGATCGAAGCGGCGCAGTGTTTCGATGTCCTCGTCGAAGTATTCGACCCGCACGGGCTCGTCCAGCCCCATCGGGAAGATGTCGATCACGGCGCCGCGCGCCGCGAATTCGCCGTGCTCGTAAACGTTTTCCACCGCACGGTATCCGGCACGCGCGAGCAGGCCTCGCAGCCGTTCCTGGGGCAGTTTCATGCCGGGGGCGAGGGAAAGCGTGCCCGCCGCGACGAAGGGAACGGGTGCAAGGCGTTGCATCAACGTGGCGACTGGCACCAGCAAAACGAGGGGCTCGCCCTGCGCGAGACGTGCGAGTGCCTGGAGCCGCTCGGAGACCAGGTCCTGGTGCGGGGAGAAGCGGTCGTAGGGCAGCGTTTCCCAGTCCGGCAGGCGCAGCACCCGCGACGAGACAGGGTCTTCGCCCGCGAAAAAACGGATTTCCTGTTCCAGACGCTCGGCCGTGGCGCTCTCGGCCGTGACCACGAGCACCGTGCTGCGGGCGCGCACTGCTGTAGCGGCGAGCACCATCGCTTCGGCGCCCGGAGGCAATCCGCCCCAGCGCAGGTGTTCACCGGCCCGGGGGAGCGGGGGATTCAGCGGATCCAATGGCATTGTCGAAGACCGGGGAAATTGCGAAGAAGCCGAGTTGCGGGTCAAACCGGGCTGTGCGGATAATACCTGCGCCTACCCCCACCCGTCTCACCGAGGCCATCATGCCGATTCGCAAGCGCCCGAAACCTGCGGACTATTTCAGCGACTGGAAGCAGCGTGAGGCGCTTGCCGAGGCGATGATCCCCATCGTGGGCCGCCTGAGCCGGGAACGGAACGTGCGCGTCAGCGTCTACGGGCGCTCCCTCGTATCCCAATCGGTACTCGACATCATGAAGACCCACCGCTTCGTGCGGCAGGTCGAGCAGAACGAACTCTCCGAGTTCGACACTTTCCCGATGATCGAAGCGCTCGACCGCCTGTCGCTCGGCGCTTCCGACATCGATATCGGCCGTCTCACGGTGTCCTGGACGGGCGGCCCCCGCGAGGCAGGCGAGACCCCCGATGCCTTCCTCGCGCGGGAACTTGCACCCGTCGTCGGCACGACGTCCATTCCCCTCGACCGTCCCCGCGATGTGGTTCTCTACGGCTTCGGCCGCATCGGTCGCCTCATGGCCCGGCTGCTCGTGGAGCGCACCGGAGGCGGACACACGCTGCGCCTGCGTGCGGTGGTGGTGCGCAAATCAGGAGACGATGATCTGGTGAAGCGTGCGGCGCTGCTCCGCCGGGACTCCATCCACGGCTCTTTCAAGGGCACCATCCGCGTCGACGAAGAGCGCCAGGCCTTCGTGGCCAACGGCAACGAGGTCAAGCTGATCTACGCCGATTCGCCCGACACCATCGACTACACGGCCTACGGCATCGACAACGCGATCATCATCGACAACACGGGCAAGTGGCGCGACGAGGCCGGCCTGTCAAAGCACCTGAAGGCCAAGGGCGTCGACAAGGTCCTGCTCACTGCACCCGGCAAGGGCAAGCTGCCCAACATCGTGCAGGGCGTGAACCAGTCTGACCTGAAGCCCGAACAGCGCATCATCACGGCGGCTTCCTGCACCACCAACGCCATCGCGCCGGCGCTGAAGATCCTGCAGGAGCAGTTCGGAATCGTCTCGGGTCACGTCGAGACCGTGCACGCCTACACCAACGACCAGAACCTGATCGACAACTACCACGACAAGAACCGTCGCGGCCGCAGCGCACCGCTGAACATGGTGCTCACCGAGACCGGCGCCGCGAGCGCCGTCACCAAGGTGCTGCCCTCCATGGCGGGCAAGCTCACGGGCAACGCGATCCGCGTGCCGGTGCCGGATGTCTCGATGGCCATTCTGCACCTCACGCTCGAGCGGGAAACCAGCGTCGAGGAAGTGAACGAGTTCATGCGCTGGGCCTCGCTGCACTCCTCGCTCAGCGAGCAGATCGACTACACCGCATCCCCCGAGGTCGTGTCCTCCGATTTCATCGGCTCGCGCGCAGCCTGCGTGCACGATGCGCAAGCGACCATCGTCCACGGCCGTCAGGCCATCCTGTACCTCTGGTACGACAACGAGTTCGGTTACGCCTGCCAGGTGCAGCGCCTGCTGGAGTTCGTCTCCGGAGCGCGCTTTCCCGCCTTCCCCGCCTCCGACCCGGTCGCCTGGGCCTGGCCGCGCGAGGCCTGATCCGCAGCCTGCTTCTCGCAACCTGCCTGCTGGCGGGTTGCGCGGCAGCGCCCCAGGTGCTGCGATTCGAGGGGCCCACCATGGGCACCTCCTATCACGTCACGGGCAGGCGTTACTCCCACACCATCGACCCGCGCACCCTGCGACCCGAGGGCCTGGCGGTTTATTTGCTGTTGCGGGTGCCGGATGGTTTCGAGGCACGCCAGAGCGCGGCCTTTGCGCCCTACGTGTCGCCGGGCGGTGATTGAGGGCTCAGCCCCGCAGTGCGGCCACCATGGTGGTGGGCAGGTCGGT
>JBILEG010000398.1:0-3699 GCA_044352225.1 Pseudomonadales bacterium
CGCGGGTGGCCGGAGGTGGACATCGGCATCGGCATCAACACCGGGCCCATGAACGTGGGCGACATGGGCTCCTCTTTCCGGCGGGCCTACACGGTCATCGGGGACGCGGTGAACCTGGGCTCCCGGCTCGAGTCACTCACCAAGTACTACGGCGTGCGCCTGCTGGTGAGCGACAGCACGCGGGCCGCCGTGACGGGTGTGACTTTCCGGCGCCTCGACCGGGTGCAGGTCAAGGGCAAGAGCGAGCCGATCGAAATACACGAGGTCGTGTGCCTCTCCTCGCAACTCGAGGCGACACTCGCCGCCGAGCTCGAAGCACACGAGGCCGCGCTGGATGCGTATTTCGCAGGAGACTGGGACGCGGCCGCGCATCGTTTCTCGGCGCTTGCAAGCGCCTTCCCCGAGCGGCTCGTCTACGGTGTCTTCGTGGAGCGCGTGGCCGAATTGCGCCAGACACAGGCCCCCGGCTGGGACGGCGTCTACGCCCACACGGCCAAGTGAGGTGCGGGCCGATTACTTCACGCCGTGCATCAGCCGGTTCATCAGCGGCGCGAACAGGAAGAAGGCCCCGCCGATCACCAGCGCCAGCCACCAGAGTTGCATGAACGTGGCTGCGTACTGCGCCACCGAACTCTGGGCGCCATGCTCACCCCCGCCCGAGGCAACCGCGGCGATGAGGCCCGCGAGGTAATTCGCCATCGCCGTCGAGAGGAACCAGCCACCCATCGCAAGGCCCACCTCGCGCGTCGCCGCGAGTTTGGTGACCATCGACAGCCCGATCGGCGAGAGGCAGAGCTCGGACATGGTGTGCAGCATGTACGTGAGCCCGAGGAACACCCAGAACACCTTCGCCCCGTCGGGGGTGGCATTGATGGCCGTCGCCAGCACCAGGAAACCGAGCCCCGCACCGATCAGCGCAATGGCGAATTTGCGCGGGATCGAGGGGTTGACGCCACGGCGCTCCAGCGCCGGCCACAGCATGGCGAAGAGCGGCGCGTAGATCAGGATGAACATCGGGTTCGCGGACTGGAACAGCGTGAAGTGGAAGGGCGCGTCCACGAAATCCCGCGCGAAGAAATTGAGCGAGGAACCCGCCTGCTCGAACAGGGCCCAGAACAGGCAGTTCGCCAGGAACAGCAGCAGCATGGCGATGTAGCGGTGCAGTTGTACGCGGTCGCCCGAGCGGATGCCGCTCAGCACGAAGTGCAGCGCGAGCAGCGCCATCAGCCCCACCATCACGTAACCCAGCAAGGCGCTCTTGCTCAGCAGAAAGTAAATGACCGGCACCATCAGCAACGCGCCGCCCAGCACGACCAGCGTCGGTTTGATGCCCTGGTGCGCTTCCGGTGCCTTGCCGATGTGTCCGAGCATCCCGGCGCGGAACTGGAACACCAGCACGCCGAGGATCATGCCGATGCCGGCGGCAAGGAAGCCGTACTGGTTGCCGAAACGCGCACCGATCACGGACGCGCAGATGATCGGTGCGAAGAACGCACCCGCGTTGATGCCCATGTAGAAGATCGTGAAGCCCGAATCCCGACGTGCATCGCCCGGGCGGTAGAGCGCGCCGACCATGGTGGAGATGTTCGGCTTGAAGAGCCCGGTGCCCGCCACGATCACCGCCAGCCCCACGAGGAACCACTGAAGGTCCGGGATCAGGAGCATGAACATGCCTGCCGCCATCAACGCTCCGCCGATCAGGATGGAGCGCTGGTAACCGAGATAGCGATCGGCGATGAAGCCACCGAGGATGCCGGTGGCATAGACCATGGCGGTGTAGCCGCCATAGGTGAGGCTCGCCTGCTCGTTCGCCTCGCCCTCGGGCAGGTGGCTGAAGAAGGTGTCTGCCACATACACCGCGAGCAGCGCACGCATGCCATAGAAGCAGAAGCGTTCCCAGAATTCGGCGCTGAACAGCATCCACAGGGAGCGCGGGTGGCCGAGGATCTCACCCGGCGGTGGGGCTACCCATGCCTTCGCATCGTCGTTGGTGCTGGCTGCGGACATGGGTTTTCCTCAGGAAATGACGGGGAAAGGAGCCCCGACAGGTAAACGGAGGCCTCGGGCGCAGTTGCTGCACCCGGTAGACCGCGGGCGGGCTCCATGCCCGCGGATTCAGGACGCGCGCATCACTGCGCGCGATGCATCACCAGCGGCGGGGACGACGCTCGCCGCCGTTGCCACCATCGCTGCCGCCACCACCACCGTAGCCGCCACCGCCGCTACGGCCACCACCGTAGCCACCGCCGCCACCACCACCACCGGTGCGCGGCCGCTCCTCGCGGGGGCGGGCCTCGTTGACGCGCAGCGCACGGCCGGCGAATTCGAAGCCGTTCAGCTTGTTGATGGCGTTGGTGCCTTCGTCGGCGGAGGGCATCTCGACGAAGCCGAAGCCTTTTGAGCGGTCGGTTTCGCGGTCGATGACCACCTTGGCCGAGGAAACGGTGCCGTGTTCGGAGAACAGCGTCATCAGGTCCTGGTCACGTACCGAATACGGCAGGTTTCCAACATAGATATTCATCAGGTTCGCTCACGAGGTGTCGGGATCGGACAGCGGCACCACGACCCCGACACCAGAATCGTCGTGTTGCCTGCGAAAAGCCCGCATTGCGCCAAGGACGCGCCGGGGGCCGAGCCATCATAACGGTAAATCCCGCGAATGGAACCGAGGGCTCCGCCTCTGCAGGAACGGGGTCTACGCAAGCCGAAGCGGATCCGGATCCGGGGCTCTGGCGCGGGGAGACGGAGGGCTCAGACCGAGAAGGGATCCCGGAGGATGATGGTCTCGTTGCGGTCGGGGCCGGTGGAGACGATGTCGACGCCCACGCCCACCAGCTCGGCGATGCGCTCGATGTAGCGGCGGGCGTTCAGCGGCAGTTGCTCCCAGTGCTGCACCCCGAGGGTGGACTCGCTCCAGCCGCTCACGGTCTCGTAGACCGGGACCAGGCTCTCGAAGTCTGCCGCGTCCCGCGGCGTGCCCACGATCTGGCCCGAGCTGTCTTCATAGCCGATGCACATGTTGATGGTCTCGAGGCCGTCCAGCACGTCGAGCTTGGTGATGCACAGCCCGCTCACGCTGTTGATGCGCACCACCTCGCGGAGCGAAACGGCATCGAACCAGCCACAGCGCCGCGGACGGCCCGTGGTGGAGCCGAACTCGTGGCCACGCTGCGCGATGCGAGCGCCCACTTCGTCAAAAAGCTCGGTGGGGAAGGGCCCGGAACCCACGCGGGTGGTATAGGCCTTGGTGATACCGAGCACGTAGTCGAGGTAGAGCGGCCCGAAACCGCTACCGGTGGCGGTGCCGCCAGTGGTGGTATTGGAAGAGGTAACGTAGGGATAGGTGCCGTGGTCGATGTCGAGCAATGCACCCTGCGCGCCCTCGAACAGGATGCGTTTGCCTTCCATGCGGTACTGGTGAAGCATCGCCGGTACGTCGGCCATCATGGGCTTCAGCGTCTCGCCCATGCGCAGCGCGTCCTCCAGGGTTCTGGCCACGTCGATGGCCTCCTGGTGGTAGTACTGCGTGAGCACGAAGTTGTGGTACTCCATGACCTCTCGCAGGCGTGCCTCGAAACGCGCAGGATCACGCAGATCGCCAAGCCGCAGGCCACGGCGCGCGACCTTGTCTTCGTAGGCCGGGCCGATGCCGCGCCCGGTGGTGCCGATCTTGCGGTCACCTCGAGCCTGCTCGCGGGC
>JBILEG010000399.1:0-3695 GCA_044352225.1 Pseudomonadales bacterium
GTTCGAGACGCAGCGTCGCGAAGAGTAATGTCAGGCAGGCCAGCACCATCGCAGCGAGGGTCCAGGTGTTGGCACCCTCGATGATGCCCTCAAGACCACGCCAGGCGCTGATCCCGAGCAGGATCATCAGCGCGATCAGTACACTGCCCTGCACGCTCACGCCTTCCTCACCGCTGGCAGCGTCGAAAGGCACCCACTCGAGCAATCTCGCTTGCCACGCAAGCGCACCGGGCACGGGCAGATCCACGGCGCAGAGCGTTGCCGTCAGGGGCCAGAGTTTGAGCGTCCCGGCGACAAGAAGCGCCAGCAAAGCGAGCAACACACCAAGGCTCGCGGCATCCATTCGCGCCTCGTCGCTGGCCAGAGGGTTCACTGCGGCAGAGACCGGGGCGTCGTCGCGACGGAAGATCGCCGCCATCAGCAGACCGATGCCCACGCCAAAACACAAACACAGGATCAGCCGCGCCACCGCGAAGCCGGGCCCCAGAATGCTGCCCGTGTAGGCGAGTGCCATCACGTTGCCCGCCGGCGCAAAAAACAGAAAACAGATGGCCGGCCCGAGACCCGCGCCCTTGCGATGGATGCCCGCGAAAAGCGGCACGATCGTGCAGGAGCACACCGCTATCAGCGAACCCGCGAGTGCAGCGGCCGGATAGGAAACGCGCGCAGGCGCATCGCGCCCCAGCCAGCGGGTAACGCTGGATCGGGGAATCAGTGCCGTCATGGCGCCGGCGATGAAGAACGCGGGCAACAGGCACAGCAGAACGTGCCCCGCCAAGTACGCGGCCAGATTGCCAGCACCGGCCTGAAGTACTCGCAGCAGTTGGTCCATCAACAAGGCCTCGCGCTGTCAGGGACGACCCACGCATCGGGTCAAGCGCGGGCCAATGCTGGCAGCAGCGTGCTACGGCCGACTTGATACAGGTCAGGCAGGATGCAATGGGGCACATGCCCTGCCTGATCGCACATTCCCGTCTGCCTTGCGGAATCGGCTACGCTTTCCCCCGACACCCACGGTGGCTCCGCGCCGCCCGCACACATCGGAACACACCATGAGCCATCAGGACGCACACGCGCTCGGCATGAGCTGGGCCGGCGACACCGGCTTCGCCCGCCTGCCCCGCGATACAGACGGACGCACGCCGGACCTCGCCATCCTCGGCGTGCCTTTTGATCTGGCCACCACCAACCGCCCGGGCTCACGCTTCGGGCCGCGCGCCATCCGCGAGCAATCCACGCTGACAGGAGAATTCGGTGATGCGCTGTGGCCTTGGCCGCCCGGCGTGCTGGCAGGGCGTGCGTGCATCGACGCGGGCGACGTGGCCTTCCGGCCCGGTTCCACACCCGAGATGATCGCCGCAACGCACGAGCGTGCCGGCAGGTTGGTCCGGCAGGGCACGGGCGTGGTCGGACTGGGTGGAGACCACTTCGTCAGCCTACCCCTGCTGGAGGCGCATTTCCCCACCTACGGGAAGATGGCGCTGGTGCACTTCGATGCCCACAGCGACACATGGGACTACGGCCCTGACGATCCGCTGCACCACGGCAACATGTTCCTGAAAGCCGCGCGCGACGGGCTGATCGACCCCGCGCATTCCGTGCAGATGGGCATCCGCACGCCGAACGAGACGCACGGATTCAACGTGCTCGACATGAACGCGCTGGAAGGGCTTTCCAGCGCCGATATCGCCACGCGCATCCGGAGCATTACCGGGGGCATGCCGATCTACCTCACCGTGGATATCGACGCCCTCGACCCGGCCTACGCGCCGGCCACGGGCACACCGGTGGTGGGCGGCATGAGCACGGCCGTGCTGCGCGGCGTGCTCTACCGGCTGTTCGGTCTGGACATCGTGGGCGCGGACATCGTGGAAGTCGCGCCGCACTACGAGGGCCCGGCACAGATCACCGCTGTGGCGGGCGCTACGATCGCGCAGGACCTGCTGCATCTGCTGGCGGGGGCGCCGAGGCGGCAGCGGGGCTGAACGGCAGTCACGCGAGGACGATCACTTCGCTTGCCCCCGGTGCAAGCGAAGGGTTAGCTTCGTCCGCAACGATTCGCGAGAGCTACCGAATGAACGAACTCCCCCGCCGCGCTTTCCTGCGCAATGCCGCCACGCTCGCCGCCACGGCAGCGCTGGCGCCACAACTGATCCCGCTCGCGAGGGCTGCAGAGAGTTGCGCCGACCCTGCATCGGAGGAGTTGCGTGTCTCGATGAACTACGTAGCGAAGGCCGCCGACGCGACGCAGTCCTGCGCCACCTGCGGGTTCTTCTCGCCGGACTCCGCCGCTCCTGCCTGCGGTGGCTGCGAGATCATGAGCGGCCCTGTGGATGCCGCTGGCCATTGCGACTCCTGGAGCCCGAAAGCCTGAGGACTGCGCCTCAGCGCTGTGCCGAAACGTCCTCTGGCATCACGGCCGCTGCACGGTTGTTCCAGCTCCCGCGAAGGTAGTTCGCCAGCGCAGCGGTCTGATCGTCGCTGAGCTTCTTGCCAAAGGCCGGCATATCCTCCCACGCGCCGTAGCGCAGACTCCGGGCCAAGGTGGGGCCGTGCAGGATCACGTTGATCAACGACGCGGGGCTTTCGCCCTGCACCACCGCATTTCCTGCCAACGCAGGCGCTTTCAGGAAATTGCCCCGGCCGTTGGCCTGGTGGCATTCGGCGCAGTGCTCCTTGTAGAGACCGGCACCCGCCTCAGCCTCGGCAGCTGACACGACGGGGCCGGCGTACTCCGCGCCGCCAAGGCTCTTCAGGTAGGTGGCGATAGCCCGTTGGTCTTCGAGGCGAAGCTGCGAGAGGCTGTTGGTGATCACCTCGTTCATGGGTCCGAAGCTCGCGCCGCGCATGCCGTAGCCCTTGGCGAAGTAGGTCGTCAGATCTTTAGGCGTCCATGTGGCCAGGCCGTGCTTCACGTTGAGCAGGTTCACGGCAAACCAGGGGCGCTGCAGGCCGGGCACCACCTCGCCCGTCATCATGCCGCCCTGCAAGGCACGCGCGGGATCCTCGGCCAGCAACACGTTGCGCGGCGTATGGCAGGCACCGCAATGACCGGGGCCCTGCACGAGGTGTGCGCCCCGGTTCCACTCCGCGGATTGCGCAGGATCGGGAGGCTGCGGCCCTTCTTCGAGGAACAGGGCGTTCCACGCCATCATCGGCCAGCGGATGCTGAACATCAGGCCGTTTTCGGGTGGCGTGTAACGCACCGGCGCAAGGCCCTGCAGCCAAGCGAAAAGATCGGCGATCTCCTCGTCGCTCATCCGCGTGTAGGCGGTGTAGGGGAACGCAGGAAAGAGATACGAGCCATCCGCCGCGATGCCTTGGCGCATCGCACGCCGGAAATCCTCGAGGCTCCAGCGTCCGATGCCGGTCTCAGGATCGGGCGTGATGTTGGTGGTGTGCAGCACGCCGAGCGGCGTCTGAAGTGCCAGCCCGCCAGCGAAGGGCTCGCCGCGGGGCCGCGTGTGGCAACTCACGCAGTTGCCGGCCGCTGCCAGATAACGACCGCGCTCCACGCTGGCGGCATCTGCCGCCGATGCGGCGCTTGCCCCCAGCGTCAGTGCCAGGGAGAGCAGCAGCCCGAGCACGGAGCGTTGTGCTTATTCGTCGTCGCTGCGCTTGCTGTTGTAGATCTCGTGGCAGCTCTTGCAGTCGAGCGCCTCGATCGCGAGTTCTCCGGCATTCTCCGGGCCCTG
>JBILEG010000400.1:0-3685 GCA_044352225.1 Pseudomonadales bacterium
GAGCAGATCGAGCATCTCTGCGGGGGGAGCCACCGGCGGGGCTGTCGTTCCGGCCAGGCGTGCATCGGCCGCGGCAAGCCCGGCGAAGATCTCCCAGTCGTGCAAGGCGTCCTCGGGCCTGGGCAGTGCGGGCGCGTTGTAACGCGTGGTGTTGCGCACTGCAAAACGGTGGAAGGCGATGTCGTAGTGATCGTGCTCCAGCGAGGTGGTGGGCGGCAGGATCAGAGTGGCGTGACGGGTGCTTTCGTTCAGGTAGAAATCGATGGCAAGCATGAAATCCAGATCGGCGAGCGCGGCATCCAGACGCGCGCCGTTGGGGGTGGAGAGCACCGGATTGCCGGCCACTGTGACCAGTGCGCGCACCTGCCCGTCACCGGGTGTGAGCATTTCCTCGGCGAGTGCGGCCACCGGGAATTCGCCGCTGAAATCAGGGTACCCACGCACGCGGCTGCGTTTGCGACCGAAGGAGCCGCGCTGGTGGTCAGCCGGGCCCGCGCCCATCACGGCAGGGTGCGTGAGCAGCGTGCCGCCCTCGCGGTCGAGGTTGCCGGTGATGAGGTTGAGCACTTGTATCGCCCATTGGCAGAGCGCGCCGAAGCGTTGTGTGGAGACGCCCATGCGGCCATGGCAAGCCGCCGATGGTGCTGCCGCGAAGTCCCGCGCCATGCTCCGTATCGTTCCGGCTGCGATGCCGGTGCGGGTTTGCGCGAGTTCCGGCGTGAAGCGTGCGAGCAACTCGGGCAGTTCCTGCAGCCCGCGCATCGCGGCACCTGCGGGCCCCGGCCGAGCCAGCCCCTCGGTGAGGATCACCTGAAGCATGGCGAGCAGCAGGAAAGCATCGCTGCCCGGGCGCACGAAGTGGTGTTCGTCGGCCACCGCGGCGGTTTCGGTGCGACGCGGATCGATCACCACCAGCTTGCCGCCGCGCGCCTTGAGCGCCTTCAGCCTGCCACGGACATCAGGCACCGTCATGATGCTGCCATTCGAGGCCATCGGGTTGTAGCCGATCAGCAGCAGGTGCTGCGTGCGGTCGATGTCGGGAATCGGCTGCAGGAACTGGTGCCCGTACATCCACAGGCAGATGAGGTGATGCGGCAACTGATCTGCAGAGGTGGCGGAGTAGTGGTTGCGCGTGCCGAGCCGCTTGAGGAAGAGGTTGGCGTGCGTCATCAGGCCCCAGTTGTGGACGTTGGGGTTGCCGCG
Source organism: Pseudomonadales bacterium (assembly GCA_044352225.1). Taxonomy (GTDB): domain Bacteria; phylum Pseudomonadota; class Gammaproteobacteria; order Pseudomonadales; family UBA5518; genus UBA5518. The sequence goes on from JBILEG010000400.1 coordinate 1,204, forward strand.
GTAGATCGCGACGGCGTCGGGGCCGTGCTGCTCGCGCAGCGCGCGCAGGCGCTGCGCCGCGAGGCCGAATGCCTCGTCCCAACCAATTTCGCGCCAGGTCTCACCCTCGCGCAGCAGCGGGCGGCGCAGCCGGTCCGGGTCGTCCTGTATGTCAGCGAGCGCGGTTGCCTTGGGGCAGATGTAGCCGCGACTGAAGGGGTCTTCGGGGTCCCCCTGGATGCTCGTGACGATACCGTCCTCGACGCGGATCGAGAGGCCGCAGATCGCCTCGCAAAGATGACAGGCGCGGTAGTGCGTGGTGGCGCTCATGCCTCGGCACCTTCGTGCAGGCAGAGGAGTTCGCGCACGGCCTCCACGCGCTTGCCCATGGCGGCGCGCGTGGCCTCCGAGGTGGGCACGGTGTCGATCGCGTGGATGGTGCCGCGTGTCTGGTTGAGTCTCACCGTCGCGCCTGTAGCAGCAAGGCGTTTGGCATAGGCGATGGCCTCGTCGCGCAGCGGGTCGAACTCCGCCGTCTCGACGTAGGCCGCGGGCAGGCCGGAAAGATCCTGCCGGTGTGCGGGCGATGCATAACGCGGCGGCGGGTCGGTGGGGCCGCCGCGCAGATAGATCTCCCACATGATGCGGTTGGCGCCAGCCGTCCAGAGAGGTGTGTCGGTGAAGGCCTGCGCCGAGGCGCTGCTGCACGAGGAGTCCGTCACCGGGTAGAGCAGAATCTGCGCGCGCAGGGGAATGCCTTCGTCTTTGGCCCGCTGGGCCAGCCCGGCGGCCAGTGCGCCGCCCGCGCTGTCGCCCATCACGCCGATGCGCGCCGGGTCCACCCCCATTTCCTCCGCTCGCTCGACCACCCGGCGCAGGCAGGCCATGCAGTCGTCGAACTGCGCGGGGAAGGGCGCCGAGGTCGAGAGGCGGTAATCGACCACGAAGACCTTGCAGCCTGTTTCTCGCGCGATGTGCTGTGCGTTGTCGAGATGGATGGCGGCGTAGGTCATGAAAAACGCACCGCCATGGCAGTAGATCAGGGCGGGAGAGGGGTCCGCGGACCCTGCCGCGCTCACCTCGATCATGAGTACCGGGTGGCCCTGACCCGTGCGCACGGTGTGGCGCACGATGCGGATGCCGGGCTTCCACCGGTGCAGCAGCCGCTGCGCGGCGATGAACAGGCTGAGCAGCCGCAGCAGCCAGGGGCTGTTGCGCACCGGCAGCGCCGGGAACTTGCTGAATTCCGGGAGGATGGCGTACTTGCCGCCGGTCTCGTCTGCCATCGCTCTGCTCCGCGTGTTCGCCTGCGGCCGGAGCATAGCGGCGCCTTGCTCGGGGCGTCGAGCCGCGATTGAGCGGCGCAATTGACGCGCACGCGCTGCTTGCTGTTTTCTGCACTCCCCCGAAGGCAGCGATGACGGAGTACCCGCATGAAGATCGGCGTGATCCCCCTGTTCCGGCGCGGTATCGTCTGCGATCCCGATTGGGTCGCCGAGCTTGTGGCCATGCTCGACGAGGAAGACGTGGAGTCTCTCTGGGGCGTGGAGCACGTGCTCGTTGCCGAGAACTACAAGCCCAACTACCCCTATTCGGCAGACGGCAGGATGCCCACCGACGAGCTCACGTCCATGCCGGATCCTTTGGCCTGGCTCACCTTCGCCGCGGCGCACTCGCGCCGCATCAAGGTCGCCACCGGCGTGTTGATCCTGCCGCAATACAGCCCGGTGCAACTCGCAAAACGCCTTGCAACTCTGGATCAGCTGACGCGCGGGCGCGTGATGCTTGGCGTGGGGCTCGGCTGGCAGGAAGAAGAGTACGCGGCACTCAACATCCCCTTCGCCGAGCGCGGCCGGCGCATGGACGAGAACATCCGCGCGATGCGTGCGCTGTGGACGCAGTCGCCCGCGTCTTTCGAGGGCGAGTTCCTGCGCTTCGACCGCGTCTTCTGCGATGTGCCCGTCGTGCAGCCGGGCGGTGTGCCGATCATCGTGGGCGGCAGCACGAGCGCCGCGGCGCGCCGCGCGGGGCGCTTGGGCAACGGCTTTTACCCCTACGTGATCTCCCCGGAAGACCTGGCTTTGCGGATGCACGAACTTGTGGCCGCGGCGCAGGAGGCAGGCCGTGACCCGGCGGCGGTGGAGCTCACCGTCTGGCCCGGCAGCTGGCAGTTCCGCGGTTCTCTGGACGCCGAGCTGATGCGGCGTTACCTCACGCTTCCCGTGGGTCGGGTGATGATCGCGCAACACGAGGGCGACACGCCGGATATCCCCGGCCTGCGCACGCTGATCCGGCGCACGCGGGACGTGCTGGGGAGTATCGGGGCATGAGCGCGGAGCGGCTCGACTGGATCTATGCCGCCACCGATGCGGCAGATCTGCAGCGCCGCTACGACGAGTGGGCCGCGCACTACGACCAGGACATGAGCGCGCTCGACTGGGCTGCACCCGGTGCAGCGGCTGCGCAATGCCTCTCGCACGGAGGACGGGGCGGTGTGGTGCTG
>JBILEG010000402.1:0-3674 GCA_044352225.1 Pseudomonadales bacterium
CCGCGCGACACGGGCCAGCGCGCCATCGTCGCCACGATCCGCACCTCCGGTTCCCACGCGCATACCGCGTGGCAGCGCTTCCTGCAGAGCGGCCCGCTCGCGCTGCTGCCGCTGGCCGCGCTCCCGGGCGGGCATGCGGCCTCGATCGTGTGGAGTGCCGATGCGGCGGTGGCCGAGCGGCTGCTGGCGCTGGACGACGGCGACTTCGTGCGTGCGCTCACCCGGGCCTCCGAGGCCTGCTGCGGCGAGGTCCTCGAGGTGACGCCGCGGCTGGCGTTCCCGCTGCGGCAATTGCATGCCGCGAGCTATACGGCGCCGGGCATGGCGCTGGTGGGTGATGCCGCGCACGTGATCCATCCGCTTGCGGGGCAGGGCATCAATCTCGGCTTTGCCGATGTGCGTGTGCTGGCGGAAGAAATCGCCCGCGCGCGTGGCCGCGGCGAGCCGCTGGCATCTGCCGATGCGCTTGCCCGTTTCGCACGCCGTCGCCGCGGCGAGAACGCTGCGATGCTCGCGGCGATGCAAGGTTTCCAGCGCCTCTTCGGCGACACACACCCCGCTGTTCGGCTCGTGCGCAATCTCGGGTTGGGGGCGGTGGACCGTCTCACGCCGCTCAAGCGTGCCTTCATGCGTGAGGCCATGGGATTCCGGCAGAGTTCCGACCACCCCCGGTAGGAGGGGGCCATGCCCCCGACAGATACCCGATGGCACTACACTGCGTCAGGGACTTCGCGCACGCAGCGAGGCGTTTCCTGATTCTGTGACCACGTTCTGAGGGGAGTGTCGCCATGCTGATGCCCGAGATCGACTTCGCCCATGACCCCGTCCCCAACCTCCATGAGCTGCTCGCCGAACTGCGCACGCATGGCCCCGTGGTGCCCGTGCGCTACCACGGCAACCGTACGTGGCTGATCAGCAGCTTCGAGCTCCTGAGTCGCGCCTTTGCCGACGAGGTGCATTTCCAGAGCGCTGCCACCTACCTGATCCATGCCGAACCTGCCGCGGGCCTCACGCTGCAGACCATGGCGGGCGAGGAGCACCGCATCAACCGCGGTCTGGTGTCGCGCCCGTTTTTCCCGCGCGAAGTGCGCACGGCTATCGAAGCGCTGATCGAGCCGACTGCAAACGAACTGCTCGACGCGATCGAAGGGCAGGAAGAGCTCGACATCATCCCCGCCTTCGCGCGGCCCTTTCCCTTCCGCGTGATCACGCGCCTGCTCGGCATTCCGCTCACTGACGAGAAACGCCTGCTCGACTGGGCGCTCAAGCTGATCGACTACCCCTGGGACCCGGAAGGCGCGGTGCGGGCGCGTCACGACTTTGCGGATTACCTGAAACCCTTCCTCGACGAGCGCCGCGTGAACCCGGGCAACGATGTGATCTCCACGCTGGCGACGGCGGAGTTCGAAGGCCAACGCCTGAGCGACGAGGAGATCTATTCCTTCGCGCGGATGATCTATCCCGCCGGCTCCGACACCGCCTACAAGAACGGCGGGAGCCTGCTTTACGCGATCCTCTCCGACCCCGCCTTGCGTGAGCAGGTGCTGGAGAGCGAGAAAGCCCGCGAGAGCATCGTGCAGGAGGCGCTGCGCTGGGAGCCCCCGGTGGCGCTGTTGCCGCGCATCTGCAGCGCGGACATCACGCTGGGCGGCGTCGACATCAAGGCGGGCGATTGGACGCTCTTCGGTATCAGTGCCGCAAACAGCGATCCGGCGGTGTTCAGCGATCCGCGCCGCTTCGACCCTGGCCGCACGCACCGCAACCTCGTGTTCGGGCACGGCGTGCACTTCTGTCTGGGCTCGCACCTGGCCCGGCGCGAACTCGAGACGGCGATCAAGCTCGTGTTCGAGCGCTTCCCGCGGATGTGCCTTGCGCCAGGGCGCAGCGTCGAGGTCATCGGCGGCGTGCTGCGCGGGCCCAAAGAGCTGTGGGTTCGGCCTTACGGCTGAGGCTCCGTCTCGTAGGCGGCGGCATCGAAGCGCTGCAGGCGCCGGCGCAGTTCGCGTATCGACCACGGCCAGTTGGTGCTGTTGCGTCCGTTGCGATCGATGAAGTAACTGCTGCAGCCGCCGGCGTTGAACACGCTTTTTTCCAGCGCATCCTGCAGCTCGCGGTTGTAATCGGCGACTGTCTGCGCGCGCGGACGCAGGCTCTGCACACCGTGCTCCTGCGCATGGCGCAGCGCGCCGAGGATGTACTCCACCTGCGCCTCGATCATCACGAAGGCAGACGAGAAGGCATAGAGATTCGGCCCCAGCGTGAAGAAACAGTTGGGGCAATCCGGCACCGTGGTGCCCAGATAGGCCTCGGGGCTGCCGTTCCACAGATCTGCCAGCGTGCGGCCGCTCGCGCCCGTGATGCGCGCGGCAATCGGCGGCTCGGCCACCTTGAAGCCCGTGCCGAAGATGATCACGTCCGCCTCGTGCGCCGAGCCATCGCCCGCGATCAGCGTATTGCCGCGGACTTCCCTCACATCGCTGCTCACGGTGACATTGGGTTGCGCCAGCGCCGGGTACCAGCTGTTCGACTGCAGGATGCGCTTGCAGCCTATGTCGAAGTCCGGCGTGAGCCGCGCGCGCAGGGCCGGGTCGCGCACGGCGCTGTGGATGTTGCGCAGCGCCGCCCGCTCGAGACGCCGGCGCGCACGTGGGCGCTGCACGCTGCTATTCAGCAGCTCGAACTGCAGCGACAGCAGGCCCCGCAACGCGGACTGCAACACGGGAAAGCGCGCGAAGCGCCGCTGCCAGCGCGCAGAAATGCGCGCATCCAGCTTGGGCAGTACCCACGGCGCGCTGCGCTGGAACACGGTGAGCGATGCCGCGAGCGGCTGTATCGCGGGCACGAACTGTATGGCGGAGGCGCCGGTGCCGATCACTGCCACGCGTTTGCCGCGCAGATCCACGCCGTGGTCCCAGTGCGCGGAGTGGAAGCGCTCGCCCCTGAATGAATCCAGTCCGGGCAACGCGGGCGTGACGGGCTCGTGCATCGGCCCGGTCGCCACGATGATGAAGCGCGCGGTGTAGGGCCCGGCGCAGGTCTCGAGCTCCCAGAGCGCGCTGCTCGCGTTCCAGCGTGCTGCCTGCAGCTCATGACCGAAGCGGATCGCATCGTCGATGCCGGTTCGTGCCACGGTGTCTTGCGCGTAGCGCTTTATTTCCGGCTGCTTGGCGAAGAGATGCGACCACGCCGGGTTCGGCGCGAAGGAGTAGCAATAGAACGCGGAAGGCACGTCGCAGGCGCAGTCAGGGTAGGTGTTCTCTCGCCAGACCCCACCCACCGAGAGGGCTTTTTCCAGCACCGCGCAATCGATGCCGGCCTTGCGCAACATGATCGCCGCGCCGATGCCGGCGAAGCCTGCGCCGAGGATGATCACCTCGTGGTGCCTGGCGCTGGCGACACCTTCGCCCGTGGTTGAGCCAGGCCACGTATCGGTCCCGGGATGATTCATGGTCTTACAGGCTCCGAATGCGCAGGCTCTGGTTTGCGACTATGTGATGCTGGCATCATTCCCCGGGGAGGATACCCGTATGAGCGAAATCATTTTTGTCGTCGAAGACGCAGCCGAAGGAGGTTACTCGGCGCAGGCCGTGGGCGTCTCCATACACACCCAGGCCGATACGATTGCCGCACTTCGGGACAGTGTGCGTGATGCTGTCAGGTGCCACTTCGTGCGT
>JBILEG010000055.1:0-12572 GCA_044352225.1 Pseudomonadales bacterium
CGCGGGGACGAGCAGCAGAGCGGCAAAAACGCCCACTGCCGGAAGGAGCAGCACGCCGAAGAGCAGAGGCGCCGCGGCTGCACCGAGCGTGTTCAGGCCGATGGCGCGACCAAGCCCCATGCCCGAGGCGATCGCACGCTCCGCGAGATGCGCGAACAACGCGCCCATGCCCAGTGTGGGCATCAGAAAAACCGCCGTGGCGAGAATGGACTCTGCCAGCATCCCCGACGGCGCCGCAGCGCCCGGAAGGGCGTCCAGCCAGGCGCTGATGTCAACACAGACGAAAAGCACCCACGCCGCGGCGATGCCAGAGATGGCCATGTACAGCAACAGGAAGGGCTGCAACGGCACCCCGCCGCGGCCCGCGGCAATGAGCCTCGGGTAGAGCGCCGCGCCGATGGCCGCGCCGGCAAGATACACAGCCAGTATCAGGGCGAAGGTATAGACGGTGTTCTCCGTCACCTGCGACAGCCCGCGGATCACAAGCACCTCGAGACCGATACCCAGAAGGCCCGTGGCGAACAGAAGCACACCGAGGCCAGGCGAACGGGGAGCGTGCGGGGTTGTGGACGGCGTCTGTCCGCGCGCTGGCAGCAGAGCGGGTGCGAGAAGGGCGCAGGCGACGTTCATGGCCGCACACACGGCCGCGGTGCCTGCTAGGCCCAGGTTAGGCATGAGCCAGAAAGCACAGCCGAGCACGCCGAGCACCGCACCCGCCGTGTTGGCGGCATACAGCACAGGCAGGGGTGTGCCCGTACGCGACCCTTCATGGGCAAGCGCCCGCTCCATCGCCGGGAGCGTGGCGCCCATGCAGGCCGTGGCAGGCAAGAGCGCCACGAAGGTACCGCAGAATGCTACCCCCCACTGCCACACGGGGCCGGGCGACTCCCCTGCCACGTTCAGCATCAGGTTGGCGAGAGGTTGCAGAAGCAGCGCGAGTGCAATCGCCCATGCGCCGATCAGCAACTCGCAGTACGCATACGCGCGCGCCGGGCTGCGGCTTGCTTCTATGCGGGGAGCAAGGAACAGTGCCCCTACCGCCAGCCCACCGAAGAATCCGCCCACCACAGCGAGCAGTGAACTCGTCTCTGCGCCCAACCAGAGCGCCGCCTGCCGGGTCCAGACCAGTTGGTAGGCGAGCGCGGCAGCACCCGATGCAACCATCAGCAGATTGGCGGCAATCACACCTGAACGTCGACGGGAAAACACGCCTCAACCCGTGAACGCGATTTTGTAGCCCCACGAATCCACTGCAGCAGGGATCGCATTGAAGGCAAGGGTGATGCGGCGTTCGCCGGGGTTGGGTGGCACTTCGTGCAGGAGGTAACTGGGGAACAGGACCATGTCGCCTGGCCGGGGCAGCGGGGCAACCCATTTCTGGGCGTTGTACGGCCCGGGCGTTACACCCGGGTGATCATTCCTGAATGCGAAGTCAGTGCCACCCGGGGACTTGATGAAAACGGTGCACGCCTGCGGATGCACCGGCGTCAGATAGACCACGCCCGACACAAAACTGTTGGCATGGTTGTGCATGACCTGCCGTCCACCGGGCTCGAGGACATTGACCCACATCTCCTTGATCGACCACCCGAGCCTTTCGCCGAAAAGGTGCAAGCCGAAATCGCCGAGTCGCGGACTTATGGCCTGCGCCGCATCCACGAGCAGAGGGCTGTCCCCGGGATGAAGAAGCCTCGTGTGGGACAGGGCGGCAGAGCCCTGGTTGCCGACACCGGCCAGAGCGGAGAAGTGCGTGGCAAGCCCGCTCGCAAGCAGGCTGTCGAGGGCCGCATCCACGCGCATGACGGGGATCGGGAACAGACCGGTGATCTCGGGCACACAGCGCTCCGTGTGGTGCGGGTGCAACCGCATTTGTAATCAAAACCGGGAGCTTCGGCGGCTGATATGAACATCCGGTGACAACTGCGCGCCAAACCGTCATCAAAGGGACACCGCCGAGTCATCACAGCACGCGAGCATCCTCGCGTCGGTGTCCTCCGACTGCTGTATACCCACTACGAGGAGATTTCACGATGAACCGATTCACCTTTGGCCAGCGCAAGCTCGCCACTGCCATCGCAGGAGTGCTTGCCGCGGCAACCCTCGCAGGCACTTCGCAGATCGCTTCCGCCGGGACCTACGTCTCCGGCGACTTCCACAACCACTCGACCTGCTCGGACGGCTCGATCTCGATGCAGAAACTCGTCGCCAAATCGACGGGATCAGGCCCTGCCAACTTCGGTCTCGACTGGTTCGCACAGGCTGGCCACGGCGGCTCGGGCAATCGCAACTGCACGCTCGTCGAGGACGAGTCTCTGGCAACCCCCGCCTACCCGGTCGTGAACGACACCGCGGGCACACTGCAGGGCCCGACCACCAGCTGGCAGCGCACGAACCCACCGGTAGAACCCAAGGGCCTGGTCAATGGCACCGCACCGGACCAGCGGATGTGGCGCTGGCAGTCGCTGCAGGAACACCAGTACCAGGTGATGGAATACCTCACGGCACGGGATGACAAACCGCTGTTCCTTGCCCTCGAATCGGTGGTGGCCGGCCACGAACACTCCTCGATGGGCGTGATCACCGGGCAACTCCCGCTCCGGCTCGACGCAGCCACGCTGCCCGAAACGCGCGGCTACTCTTCGCTGGGCAACGCGAGCGCGCTCTCGCAGTGGTCATATTGCTTCGACCGCGGCGACACCGACACCAGCCGCGGCAACACCACCACCACCAGCGGCGTGGGCAACAACTGGAATTGCGCCGTACCCGGCAGCCTGAACGACGCGGATCCGAGCTGGAGCAGCGCAGCGCAGAAACTGATGCCTGCGAGTGGCACGGGTGCGGGCGACAGGGGCCACAACAAGACGGTCGAGGCCATCAAATGGATGGCAGCCTTCCATCCGCGCCAGAGCTACTACGTACCTGCACACCTTGAGCGCGCCGGCCCGTTCAACCCGAACGGCAACAACGGCTTCAACATCGAGCACCTGCGTAACCTGAACAACGCGGGCCCTGGTATTGCCTTCGGCATGGAAACCCAGCCGGGTCACGGCGCCTCGGGTGACCGCGGCGAGTACCGCCCCGCGCGAAACACCATTAACAGTGTCCCGGTGGATTCCGTGGGTGGCACCACCTACGGCGGCACCGGCGTATACGGCGCCCAGATCGGCGGCGTATGGGATGCACTGCTGGGTGAAGGCCGTAACTGGTGGTTCTTCGCCAGCTCCGACTGGCACAACCGCGGTATCTTCGGCCCGGATGACACCCGCTCCACCAATGACTTCTACCCCGGCGAATACCAGAAAAACTACAGCTCGGTAGCCACGAGCTCGCGCCCGATGGGTTTCACACCCCAGGCCGTCGTCAACAGCCTTCGCTCGGGTAACGGCTACGCCGACAGCGGCCAGCTGATCGACCGCATGGGCTTTGTGGTGTGCAACGCCGATCCCGCCAAGCGCAGCACCCGCAGCGTGTCGGGACTTGCACTGCGCACGGCCCGCAACAACGCCGATGTGCCTGTCCGTGGCTGTGCAACCATGGGCCAGAAACTTCGCGTACAGCCGGGTGACGACGTGATCGTGGCCATCGCGGTGAGGGATCCGGAGGGCACGAACCGCTCGCCCTACACTTTTGCCAACCCCTCGCTCGCGCAAATCGGGATCACGCAGCCGCTGAACGCCCCCGAACTCCACCATGTGGACGTGATCGGTGGTCTGGTTACGGGCTACAAGCAACCCGGCAGTGCCGACTACTCAGGTCAGTGGCCGAACACCTGGTTCAGCAACCCCGACATGAGCACGGTTCCCGCAGGTGCCAAAAACACCAGCAGCAGTGTTCTGCGCAGTTTCGCCTCGAACACCTGGATCGAGCGCGGCGATGCATCGGAGTACAAGCTGATGACCTTCCGGGTCAACGATGTCGCCCAGTCGCAGTACATGCGCCTGCGCGGCACCAACCTGCCGGCCGGTGTTCCCTTCGAGACGGACGCAGACGGCAACCCGCTGCCGGACATCCACACCAACATGTCGCGTGACATCGATCCCAGCGCACTGGCAATACCCTGCACAGTCACTGGCACGAACGTCCCCGCGAACGACGTCACCTACACCGATCGCGCCATCGACGGCTGCCCCGCGCACCTGCCCGTCAAGGACGGCCAGAAGTACGTGGCATTCGACGTGGCGGCATGGGCTGACCTGTGGTTCTACAGCAACCCCGTGTTTGTGGAAGTCGACGGTGCCACGCTCGTGGCGGGCATTCGCTGAAAACACGCCTTCGGGCGAACCGAGAGCGCCGCGCGCGAGCGCGGCGCTCTTCCTATTTTTGACACGGGTCACTTCCCGCAGTGGCCCGCTTGCAGGTGAGAGACATTCGTCCCATGACATCTGACATCACGACCAAAGCACCAGGAAGCCCGGCCATACGTCAATGGCTGCACGAACCCCTTCTGCATTTCGCTCTTCTGGGCCTGCTGCTGTTCGGCATCGATGCGCTCATCAACCGCGGAGCAGACGATCAACGCCGCATCGTGATGAATGCCACGGTGGACGAAGAAGCAATCACGCTGTTCTCCAAGGCCCGCGGCAGAGAGCCCTCGGCCCAGGAGTTGGAAGCACTGCGCAAGGTCTGGCTGGACAACGAGGTTCTCTACCGCGAGGGGCTGTCGCTGCAGGTTGATCGCGGCGACCCGGCCATCCGTGAAAGGATCATTTTCAAGGCCTTGTCGGTCGTGGAAGCAGGGCTCGCCAAACCCACCGTCGAGGAATCGGTGGTCAAGGAGTGGTTTGAAGCCAACCGCGCACGTTACGACCAACCCCCGCGATTCGACTTCCGTGAGGCTGTGCCAAGCGGAGAGACCAGCAAGGAATCCGTGCAGAGCCTGGTCTCGTTACTGAATGCAGGTGAGGGTGGCGATGTCGAGGCCAGTCTCCGCGTGTTTACGGCACGGCCACGCTCGAACCTCGTGCAGACCTACGGCGAGGACTTCACACTGAATCTGGAAAAGAGTGAACCCGGCAAATGGGTTGCCATCAAAGACGCGAAACACTGGCGGGCCATACAGCTTGACGCAGCAGTGCCGGGCAAAGCCGCAGACTTCAGCGCTGTCGCCTCGGCAGTGGCGCAGGACTGGCTTGACACCACCATGTCCGAACGTCGTACGGCGGCCGTGCGCAAGCTCGCTGAGAAGTACGAGATCGTGCGGGAGGTTCCGGCGCCATGAGGCGATCCTCTGTTCTCGCGTTTCTAGGATGGGTGCTTCTGCACGTGCTGGCACCCGGTGCTGCCGCCCACGAAATGAGCATCGCCGAGATGGATCTGCGGGAAATCCGCAAAGGCGAGTTCATCTGGCAGTGGGGCGCGAGTGGCAACACACCGGTGGGCGACAGCCTGCGCCCTAACTGGCCGTCACACTGCACCGAGGAGGAGAACCTGCTGAAATGTGGTCAGCAGGGCCTGACCGGCACTCTCTCCATCGAGGGAATCGGTGAGAGTTACTCGGCTGCTCTCGTGCGCGTGCACTGGCACGACGGCGTCACCCGCGTCCATACCATCACCACATCGCAGCCTGCGGCGAGGCTGTTCGGCAGTTCGGTGGACAACCGCACGGCCGTCGAGATCGGTGGTGCTTACCTCGTGCTTGGCGTCGAACACATCCTCGCGGGCATCGATCACCTGCTGTTCGTGATTGCCTTGCTTTTTCTGGTGGGCTTCAACCGGCAACTGGTCTGGACAATCACGGCCTTCACCGCAGCACACAGCATCACGCTCGCGCTGAGCGCGCTCGACCTGCTCACGCTCAGATCAGCACCCGTCGAGGCCGCCATTGCGCTGTCGATCGTTCTGGTTGCGGTAGAAGCCCTGCACAGACGTGATACGCTCTCGAGGCGTTGGCCTGCACTGGTCGCATTCATGTTCGGTCTGGTCCATGGCTTGGGCTTCGCGGGGGCACTGCGCGAAATCGGTCTCCCGGAAACCCATGTGAGCGCAGCGCTTCTGGCGTTCAACCTGGGTGTCGAGGCCGGTCAACTCGCGGTCGTCGGTCTTGCTCTCCTCGCGTGGTGGATCGGGCGCCGGCAACCTGCCCTGCTGCATGCCCGCACACCGGCGCTCTATGCCATCGGAGCCTTGGCCTCGTGGTGGAGCATCGATCGCAGCATCGCCGTTTTCCTGTGAAAGTTCTGCAGAGCGCGGGCCGCGCATCCGGAGGAGAGACACGCATGGCAACCAGGCACACGTTGATGGTTCTCGCACTGACGCTGTCAGCGTGCGCTGGGCAAGGCGCGAGCGCCGAACCCGAGTCACTGACATGCTCCGTAAGCGACACGCGCTTCAAGTTCCGTGACGTGAGTTGCGCGCTACCAGCCTCGCCCGAGGCGCGCACCTACAGATTTCGCGCGCTGTTTTCCGGTGGTCACGATGACTCGGAGTTGTCGCTTCTTCCCGTGGTTCCCGGCAACGGCCCGCTTGCCTGCGACGCAGGCAGCAAACCCGAATCCAGGGGCGAGTACGGCAACATTCACGTGGACTGCGTGGTATCAGCCGGCCCGCTAGCGGAGGGAGAGAAGTCCTTCAGCGTCAAGGTGGTATGGAGCCATGCCGTGTTCAAGGGCGTGGAAATGATCCGGGAGTGAAGCCATGGCCATACCGGCACCCGCGGCACGCTCAGGCCGCGTGTATCAGATACGGGTTCTCTGCAGGATGGGCAGGCTGACGGGCAGCTTGATCGCGCTCTCGCTCGCCCCTGCTGTCAGCGCGCATACCGGTCACACCTACGACGAGGAGATCGTCGTCAGCGGCCGTTCGGTCGATCTTGTGGGATCGGCCACCTCCGCCTCAGAAGGTGTGGTCGGGCAGGCAGAGCTTGCATTGCGCCCCCTCTACCGGGCCGGCGAGATCCTCGAATCGGTGCCGGGACTCGTCGCTACGCAGCACAGCGGCACGGGCAAGGCGAACCAGTACTTCCTGCGCGGCTTCAACCTCGATCACGGCACAGACTTCGCCACCTCCTACGGTGTGATGCCGGTCAACATGCGCTCGCACGGCCATGGACAGGGTTACACCGATCTGAATTTCGTGATCCCGGAACTGGTGCAGCGCATCGATTACCGCAAGGGGCCTTACTACGCGGAGGCCGGTGATTTCAGCAGCGCGGGAAGTGCCACGATCACGCCCTTCGCCCGTCTTGCGCAGGGGAGGATCGATCTCTCCACCGGTAACGACGGCTACCGCCGGCTGCTCGCGATGGACAGCATCGCTGCGGCAGGCGGGGATCTCCTGTACGCGCTGGAGGGTACCCGCTATGACGGGCCGTGGCGTGACATCGACACGGACCCGGGGCGTATCAACGCAACCTTGCGCTGGACCGCAGAGATCGGCCCCGGCGTGCTGTCGCTCATGGGCATGGCCTATGACGCCACGTGGAACAGCGCCGACCAGATTCCTTCACGTGCCGTGGAGCAGGGGCTGATCGGCACACTGGGTTCGCTAGACCGCAGCGTCGGCGGCGCATCGGAGCGCTATAGCCTGAGCGCCGAGTGGGATGCGGGTGACTGGAAGGCGGCGCTCTACAGCATCGACTATGCGCTGGAGCTCTGGTCTAACTTCACCTACTTCCTCGACGATCCAGCCAGGGGCGACCAGTTCGAGCAGGTCGATCGGCGCCGCATCCATGGCGCCGAATTCTCCAGAGGGATGGAGTCGCAGATTGCAGGTCTCGCAGTGCAGAACACCGCAGGCCTGCAGTGGCGCCGTGACGACATACCGGAGGTGGGCCTGCACCGCAGCCGCAACCGTGGCCGCCTCGGCACGATACGCTCCGACGCAGTCACCGAGGACAGCCTCGGACTGTTCATCGACAACGAGATCCGCTGGAACGCGCGCTTGCGCAGCACTCTCGGCTTGCGCCTAGACGCCTTCCGCTTCGAGGTCGCCGACCGAGCCGGCGTGAACATCAACGGCATCGATCTCGCCGTCAACGGCGGGCGCGAGTCGGACGCGGTCAGCAGCCTGCGCGCAAGCGTGGTCTACACCCCCGGAAAGCACTGGGAACTCTATGCGGCGGCTGGGCAGGCCTTCCACTCGAACGATGCACGTGGCACCACCGCTCGGATCGATCCTGCGAGTGGGGAGAGCATCCGTCCCGTCGATCCGCTGGTACGATCCCACGGTGCGGAGACGGGGATACGCGCGTTCTTCGACGACAGGCTGAACGCGTCGCTCTCCGTGTGGTGGTTGTCGCTGGACAGCGAACTGCTGTTTGTGGGTGATGCAGGCAACACCGAGGCGAGCCGCGCGAGCGAGCGCAGCGGGCTGGAACTGACGGGTTACTGGCAGGTCTCGCAGGACTGGTCGGCGGACATCGAGTACGCGTGGACGCATGCGCAGTTCACGGAACGCGACCCCACCGACCCCGCTCTCGGCGACGCAGTGCCAGGCTCCATCGGCTCGGTGTTGAGCCTGGGCCTCAGCACCCGCGGAGATTCTGGCGCCTTCGGCAGCCTTAGGCTGCGCTACTTCGGCCCGCGGGACCTCGACGAAAACGGCACCGTCCGCTCTGACAATTCGCTCGCACTGAACCTGCGCGCGGGACTCGAGAGAGGCGATATCAGCGTGACCGTCGATGTGCTGAACCTGCTGGACAGCGACGACCACGACATCACTTACTGGTACGAATCACGCCTGCGTGGCGAGGCGCAGCCAGTGCCCGATCTCCACTACCACGTGATGGAGCCTCGCTCTGTGCGGGTCTCGGCAGGCTACCGGTTCTGAGTCGCCGCCGGAGGTGATGCCGGCGGCGCCCGACAGGCCTCAGAAAAGGCCCACCACCTTGCCGCTCTCGTCGATGTCGATGTGGTCGGCCGAGGGGACTTTCGGCAGGCCGGGCATCGTCATGATGTCGCCGCAGACCATCACCACGAACTCCGCGCCAGCGGCGAGCCGCACTTCGCGGACGTTCACCACGTGGCCCGAGGGCGCGCCCTTCAGTGACGGGTCCGTCGAGAAGGAGTACTGGGTCTTGGCCACGCACACCGGGTAGTGGCCGTAGCCGGTTTCCTGCAGCTGCTTGATCTGCTGGCGTACCTTCGAATCCGCGGTGATGTCGGACGCGCCGTAGATCTTGGTAGCGATGGCTTTCATCTTGTCCCAGAGCGGCATCGACTCCTCGTACACGAAGGTGTGCTTCGCGGGGACGTTCTCGATGGTCTCGACCACGGCGTGGGCCAGATCGACCGCGCCCGCACCACCCTCGGCCCAGTGGCGGGCCAGCACCACGGGTGCGCCGTGCTTGGCCATGTGGTCTTTGAGCAGCGCCACTTCGGCGTCGGTGTCGGTGGTGCGGTGGTTGATCGCGATCACGCAGGGCAGGCCGTAGTGGTTGCGCACGTTGTTCACGTGGCGCTCGAGGTTGACCATGCCTTTCTCGAGGGCAGCGAGGTTCTCGGAGCTCATGTCCTTCAGGTCGCAGCCGCCGTGGAACTTGAGCGCGCGGATGGTGGCAACCAGCACCACGCAGGAGGGGCTCAGGCCCGACTTGCGGCACTTGATGTCGATGAACTTCTCGGCGCCCAGATCCGCACCGAAGCCCGCTTCGGTCACGACGTAGTCGGCGAGCTTCAGGCCCGCCTTGGTGGCGAGTACGGAGTTGCAGCCGTGGGCGATGTTCGCGAAGGGGCCACCGTGGATGATCGCGGCGTTGTTCTCGAGGGTCTGGACGAGGTTCGGCTTCAGCGCCTCGCGCAGCAGCACCGTCATGGCGCCGTTGGCGTTCAGTTCGCGTGCGCGCACCGGACGCTGGTCGCGCGTGTAGCCGATCACGATATTGCCGAGACGCTCTTTCAGGTCGTTCAGGCTGGTGGCGAGGCAGAAGATCGCCATCACCTCTGAGGCCACCACGATGTCGAAACCGTCCTGGCGCGGGTAGCCGTTGCCGGGGCCGCCGAGCGAGCAGGTGATGTCACGCAGCGCGCGATCGTTCATGTCCATCACGCGCTTCCAGGTGATGCGGCGGACATCGATGCCGAGCGCATTGCCGTGATGGATGTGGTTGTCGATCAGTGCCGCGAGCAGGTTGTTGGCGAGGCCGATGGCGTTGAAGTCGCCGGTAAAGTGAAGGTTGATGTCTTCCATGGGCACGACCTGCGCCATGCCCCCGCCGGCCGCACCGCCCTTCATGCCGAAGACCGGGCCCAGGCTCGGTTCGCGCAGGCAGATGAGTGCCTTCTTGCCGATCTTGTTCAGCGCATCACCGAGGCCAACGGTGGTGGTGGTCTTGCCCTCGCCCGCCGGCGTGGGGCTGATGGCGGTGACGAGGATCAGCTTGCCGTCGGGGCGGTCGGCCAGGCTGTCGATGTACTCGAGGGAGATCTTCGCTTTGTACTTGCCGTACTGGTCGAGGGAATCCTGCGGAATCCTGAGGCGCGCAGCGACCTCGGTCACGGGATGCATGGTGGCGGCCTGGGCAATCTCGATATCGGAACGCATGGTGTTCTCCTTCTCCCCGGAGGGATGGACGCAGACAGTTCCCGCGCGCCTGTGCGCTCCGGGAATCCGGTGATGGATGAGCTCTGGGATGGCATTCGCCATCTCGGGATCAGGAGATCGGAGTCGGATTGAACCGACGACACACGGAACCTTGGACCCTGCCGGCCGCGCTACCCGTTCGCCCGCGCGAATTCTAGTGGAGAGCTTCTCCACGAGGCAACGCGCGCAAAGGCGCCTGAAAGACGCACAGGCAACAAAACGCTGCGTTCTGATGAAAGTTTTTCAGCGGACGGTGAATTTTCTTGCGATAACGCGGCACAGCCTTCCTCTGCAGCCACGCGATTACGGGCGCGCCGCTCACGGCAACGGTGCCAGCGCCAACGCCCGTTCCAGCGCCGCCAGATCCTCTTCCGTGTTGTAGCCCTGCACCGACACCCGTACGAAGCAACGCCCGCCATGCGTGGTGACGGGCACCTCGATGCGGTGCTGACCGAAGAGGTAGTTGCGCAGCGCCTCGGCGTCCCGATGCGGGACCGGCACGGGCACCATCTGCCCGAAATCCGCGTCATTGCCGATCACCGGCAGCGCGAAACGCCCGGCCACGCGGTGCATCAGCGCGGTGGCCATGGCGTGGCTGCGACGGCACGCGGCCAGCCACTCGGGCCGAGTGATGAAGTCAATCGCAGCCGGCACCGCAAGCCAGGCAGAGATATCGCGCGTGCCCTGCCATTGCAGGCGACGCTCGAGCACGGTGGATCCGGTGTACGCGTCGAAACCTGTGTGGCCCTGCGTTCCCGCCACGTAACCCCAGCTCGTGACGGTTGCGTGCAGGCGGTCATGGTGCTCGGGCCGCGCGTGCAGGAAGGCGCTGCCCTTGGGCCCGCAAAGCCACTTGTGGGCGTTTCCGGTGTAGAAGTCGGCGCCCAGCGCTTCGAGCGAAAGATCCACGTGTCCGGGCCCGTGCGCCCCATCGATCAGCGTCAGCACGCTGCGTTCGCGCGCACGGGCGCACAGCTCCGCCACCGGAAAGATCAGCGCAGTGGTCGATGCGATGTGACTCGCGAAGATCAGGCGGGTGCGTGGCCCGATCTCCGACATCAGCCTCCCTGTGAACTGCTCGCGCGCGAAGGGCAAAGGAATCGGAATCTTCCGATAGCTGGCGCCGTGATGCTCGCACACCCGCTGCCAGGCGGCATCGCAAGCGCCATATTCGTGATCGGTGGCGAGTACCTCGTCGCCAGGCCGCAGATCAAGCGAGCGCGCCACCACATTCACCCCGGTGGTGGCATTGGGGACGAAGACCAGATGGGCAGCGTCTGCACCGAGGAACTGCGCCAGCCGGGCGCGTGCCTGCGCGAGGAGCTCCGCCGAACGGCGGCCGAGAAACTCCACCGGATTGCGCTCCATCTCGCGTACCCACTGCTGCTGCGCCTCTAGCACCTCGCGCGGGCAGGCGCCAAATGAGCCGTGGTTGAGGAACACGACGTCGGGGTCGAGCAGGAAGTGCTCAGGCATGGATCGTCTCCAACACTGCGCCAGGGCGCTGCTCGTCTTCTGGTGGCGGCACCAGTGTAGCCCGCTGCGATGTCCGGTCTGACCGGCGCGAATGCGTGCGATGAGCATCCGGGGAAGCCGGAAGCCCGGTCTGGACGTACATCAGACTCGATCATCTTCTCTGCCAGCCCGCATTGCACGGATACGCATGACCATTACGCCTGCCTCTCCGACCCACGGCGCTGCCACGGCACGCATCGCGGCCATACGCCCCGCGGCGTATGCGCGTACGCGAAACCACATCGAGGGCGCGGTGACGGGCCTCTCGCCCTGGATCACGCACGGGGTGGTGACGCTACGGGAGGTGCTCGCCGCCGTGCTTGCACGTGAGCCTCTGACGGCAGATCACAAGCTCGTCTACGAATTCGGCTGGCGCGAATACTTCCGGCATGTGTGGGCTCACGAGGGCGAGGGCATCTTGCGCTCGCTGCACGCGGGGCTGCTCGATGAGGCGCACTACTCCCCCGTGCTGCCTGAGGACATCCGCGAGGCGCGCAGCGGCGTGCCTGTGATCGATCAGGCCGTACGCACGCTCTATG